>JAIRUN010000183.1 GCA_031254365.1 Treponema sp.
TCCGCGGGCCGCGCAACAGCAGCATTGCCGGAATAAACAGCATCGTCAAAATAAAAACAGCAACTACCCCGGCGCTCGTACAGTATCCAAATTCGCGCATGGGAACAATCGGCGTAAAACAGAACGAAATAAAACCGGTTATGGTGGTAATGGCCGCCAGAAATACCGGCTTGAGCATTTTTCCCATAAGTTCATAAATAAGCAGACGGTGTTCTTCAACAGTGAGTGTTTTTCCCTGGGTATCTTTCACATAATGGGTAATTATGTGAATACCATAGGCGTGGCCGACCGCAATAAGAATTATTGGCATAATGGTTGTTATTGTTGAAAGTTTTATTCCGACGAGCCCTGTCAACCCTATAGTCCAGACAACAGAGATAATAGTGGTTAGAAGCGGCAGAACAACAAATATTAAACGCCTGAACGAGAAGAACAGCAGCCCTAAAACCACGATAACGGCAAGGGGCAAAAGCAGCGCATTATCCGCGATAATTGATTCATTGATAACCGCATTGAGAACTGTCATTCCGGCAAAATACACTTTCGCTTCATTGGCAAAGACTTCCCCGGCCAGAGCCCGAATTTTTGTGAAACACCTGGTTACTTCCGGACGGGCTGAGTCAACGGTCGGCACATCCAGAGTTATAAGAATCTGGGTTGCGGAAAGATCATCGGAAACAAGGGAACCCCGGAATAAATCCCATGACGCGATGCGGCGCTTGAGTTCTGCTATTTCTTCCTGAGTTCCTGAAAAATCATCCGGCACGAGGTCTGAAACAATGATGCTGTCGCCATCGCCGCTTATATATTCCGTTGACATGAGCGAATTAACGGATTTGACTAATTCAATACCCTCAACGGCCCCTGAGAATTCCCGAATTTGCCGCAGAAAATCCTTGTCAAAAACCGTGCGGTAGGGACGCTCAAGTCCAATAAAAATGACAACCTGGCCGCCAAACACATCATCAATATATTCACCAATGATTCGTGCCTGATTCTTGTCAGGCAGAAAACGCATATTGTTGTTATCCAGACGGACTTTGGGAAGCTGCGCCGCAAAAAAAACGGTAACAGCGACTATGAGGCATGCTAACACTATTGGATATTTATACAATTTTTCCATCGTATACGATGTTCCCCCTTGTTTTTTATCTGTAGAATAACTACATTGAGAAGGGAAAGCAACACGCAGTATGATTTAATATACTTTGAACTGTACAGAACAGTATATATTTGTATGGTTCTGGATATATCCGCCCAAAACGCACAACCGGAGGAGCCATGAAAAACGATAACTTGCAATTAAACCGCAAGATACGCTATACCAGAATGGTTCTACGGAACAGTCTTACCGAGTTAATGAAGGAAAAATCCATTTTAAGGATCACCATCAAGGATATATGCGAGCGCGCCGATGTAAGCCGATCAACTTTTTACGCGCATTATAAAGACCAATACGATCTGCTCCAGCAGATTCAGGAGGAAACGATTGCCAATATCGAGAAATTCCTTGAGAAATACAACGATGATGAAAGCAGAGATGGCATTATACGGCTGCTTGAAGAGTTGCTGCGTTATATTGCAGATAACGGCGAATCAATACAGGTTCTGCTCAGTGAAAACGGCGACATCAATTTTCAAAAGAAAATTTTTGGCTTCACCCGGCGCAAGCAGGTGATGAAGTATTTTGCCGGAAAGTTCGATGAGAAGACACAGGAATACGCATCCGTTTTTACGGTAAACGGCTCTATCGGCCTTATTCAGCAATGGCTTAAAAACGGCATGGATGTGCCGGTCGATGAAATGACAAGGCTCATCATTACAATGACGCAACGATGAGCCTGTTCGATTTTATTTACGATGTTGTACGGAACTGCCGGGTGGTTATATGCCAAAGGCGGTCAGCAGTTTCTCGGCTGTAGCGTTGATAACCGTATCATTGAGGTACGCGGGATCGTTAATCTTCTGACGAAGTTCCGCAATCCTGGCCTCGTCTACTTCCGGGGCGGATTTGATAAGCTCAACTACCTGATACATTTCCGCCTTTATTTTGGCTTCCTGAGAGAGGTTTATGGAATCAGTTTTGTCACTCCCCCGTACCTGATCATTCCGGCCCGGCTTTTTTCCGGGTTGAATGGGATCTATGTGACCTATCCTGTCGATTGTCATATCCGTATCCTACCTATACCTATTATCGGCAATTCTTCTATTAAGTTTATACATTAACTGGAATTTTTTCCAGATAAAAAAACCGAAAATTCACCGATTTGCTCCTTTTTTTGGGCCAGATCGGCAAGAATCTCCGAAACCGGCCCCCTGAGATACTCCTCATGGATTTTGGTCATTTCCCGTCCTATACAAATATAACGGTTGTCATCAATTTCGGCAATATCCCCCAGGAGCTTGAGAATCCTGAACGGGGACTCATAGAGGACTATAGCCGCATCAAGGGCCATAAGTTCCCGCAGCCGGCTTTTCCGCCGGCCCGCTTTTGGGGACAGAAAACCCTCAAAAACAATGGTTTTGTCCCTGCCGCCGGAAACGCTCAGCAGTGCGGCAAAAGCCGAAGGGCCGGGTATGGGAATAACCGTATGCCCTGCCTTCGCCGCAAGCCGCGCCAGCGTTGCGCCGGGATCGCTCAGGGCCGGAGTGCCCGCGTCACTGGCATAGGCCACGGTCTGCCCCTGATTCAGGGCGGCTATTACCTTGCTGGCGGCAAATTCCTCGTTCTGGGCGCGGCAGGAGAGCATTTTTACCCGGATTCCCAAATGGCTGAGGAGTTTCAGAGTCCGCCGGGTATCCTCGCAGGCCACTACATCCGCTGTTTTAAGCGTTTCCACCGCCCGGAAGCTAATGTCACCCAGATTTCCGATAGGTGTGCCGATAATATACAGAGTCGCCACAGATTAAGTATAGTCTCTTTTGGGAGTTGGGAAAACACTGATTATATGGATTCATTTATTGAGATTTTAGTCTTTGTAACAATCGGCATCGCGTTATTGTGGTTCGCTTATATGCTTTTAACCGGACAGATTAAAAAAATCCGGAAATACCGGCAGCAGTCCCATAAAGAGGGAATTCCCGATTCCGGCGTTCCCGGCGATCCCCAGGTGTGCCCGATCTGCTCTTCCCGGCTGATCAAAGGACAACTGGTAAAAACTCAGGCTTTTCCCTCCAGTACCGGTGGAAAAGACCGTTTGATGTATATTCAGGGTTGTGTATACTGCCTGGGTGGGAAAAAACAGCGAATCTGCCCGGTCTGCGGCGCGTCCCTCAATCTCGATGAAATCCTCATCGCCCGTTTGTTTGAACGCTCTATCCGCCGCAATCATGTGCATATATTGGGCTGTAGCAGGTGCAGACGGGCAGGAAAATGAGTTTTTGAGCCATTTTCAGGGATTGAAGTTTTGAAACAGTCTTTTTTGTTAATTTTCACCTATTTTTATGAAAAAACTGCCAAAGAATGTTAAAATGCCTCAAAAAAACTTTACTTTTTTTGTCAGATTTTTGCTCAAAATACTTGATCTTGAAAGGTAAAATTGTTATATTGAAGATAGACTGATGATACAGTTTAGATGAAGTTTTACAGCGACAGCTTATGAATCAATCATCTATAATGTCAGTCATCTTGCTTTTCAGCCGATGTAACATCAGGCAGCCCTCCGGGTTTCCTCACCTCCTTTTCCCGGGGGGTTTTTCTTTTTTTCAGCTTTTTTGGCCCCCGCTGATTGGAAGGCGGGAATATTGCCTCATCCGCAAAAGATTTCCAGTTGATAAAACGTACGCCCGAAAGCACCGGCCCGTCATTTCCATCATAAATGACCTGTTTGGTACATTTTTTTCCCTCAATATCAAATTTCAGCAGATTTTTGATGTAGTCGCGGTTTGCGGTCTGTGAAGATTTTATTTCGCTGAGTACCAACTCTTGAAGGTTTTCTTCTATCAGGTCGATTTCTTTCTCCCTGTTGTCGGAATCCCGCCAATAATAGAGCCGGGGAGTTTTTCCCGTGTTACAGCGATTCTTGACAATTTCCGAAATGACCGCCGATTCAAAAATATGTCCCCGCATGGGGTGCAGAGCGAGCTCATCCGCACTGGAAAAACCCAGCAACGCGCAGAGCAGGCCGGTATCGTAAAAGTACAGTTTTTGCGTCTTGATAAACCGCGTTCCCATGCTGCGGTGGTAGGGGGCAAGCCGGAAAATTATGTAGCTTTCCTCAAGAATCGAAAGCCATGAATTGATTGTTCTGGCATCCGCCGATACCTGCGCCCCTGTTTTTGACAGATTTATAGGACTGCCAACACTGGCCGCGCAGATTCCAAGAAAACGCCGGAATTTATCAAGATCGTGAACTTTAACTTCCTGGCGGATATCCCGTTCTACATACGTTGCGATATAACCGGAATAAAAATCCGGCGCATCTATTTCGGCGCATACAAGCCGGGGATATGCCCCGTTAAACATCCATTCATTGACCGTTTTTGGAAGCCGCCGGGCTTTTGCCAATTCATTGAGGGAAAAGGGCAGCAGTGACAGTATGCCCACTCGTCCGGCAAGGGACTGGGAAATGTTCCGCAGCATCAGAAAATTCTGCGAGCCTGATAAAATATACATACCCGGCCTGTCTTTTTCGTCCACCCGCGTCTGGAGATACGAAAATAAATCGGGAGCCCGCTGCGCTTCATCAATAATAACCCTGTCGCCGTATGAGGCCAAAAAGCTCCGTGGATCGCTGTGGGCAAAATCGCGGATATCTTTTTCTTCAAGGTTGATATAGGTATAGTCAGGATACATTGTTTTAAGCAGCGTACTTTTTCCGCTTTGCCGCGGACCGGTCAGGAATACCACGGGAAATTTTGAGGCAATGTCTTTTATCTTGAGGATGATATTCCGCTCGATGAATCTCATACCGTAAATTATACAATTTGGATCACGTAAATTCAACAATTTGGATCACGTAAATTCGACAATTTGAACGCACCAGAATGCCGTTGTACATCTTGCGTATATTCAAAAAATAATCTATTATGACACTATCTTATATTTTGTCATATTTGGAGCAGAAAAGAGAAATGGAACAGACCCTTCCTCTAATGTTGAGAACCAGGGCACGGGAAACGCCGGAGATAATTGTCCAATATTATAAGAACGGAACGGGCAAATTCAGGACAAAGACCTACCGGCAGTTTTATGAGGAAATTTGCTTTACCGCGTCCGGGCTTGCGGAACTGGGGGTAAAGCGGGGCGACCATATCGGGCTGATCGCCGACAATCGCCACGAGTGGATGGTAACTGACTTTGGGATTCTTTCGTTAGGTGCAATAGATGTTCCCCGCGGCGGTGACATTACTACCCAGGAATTGACTTATATTCTGGGTTTTACCGGCTGCGCCCTTGCCTTTGCGGAAAATCAGAAACAGGTGCTGAAAATTCTCTCCTGCAAGGCTGAATTGCCGGCGCTGAAAACGCTCATTACTTTTGATCCGGTGGATGCTGAAACCGAAGCTGCGGTGCAGGCCGCAGGGCTTGCCGTGTATTACTTTGCCAGTCTAATCGCGCTGGGACAGAAACGCGAGGTTATGCATCCGGGCTACGCGGAAGCGGAAATGGACAAGGGCCGCAATGATGAAACCGCAACTATCATTTTTACTTCAGGCACTACCGGCGAACCCAAAGGGGTAATGCTGTCGCATAACAACTTCCTCTGCCAGCTTCCCGCATTTGATATGATTTTTGAATTGAAACCCGGCGACATCTGGCTTTCGGTGCTGGCGGTCTGGCATGTATACGAGCGGCTGATAGAGTACGTTATTTTTTACAATAAAGACGGCATTGCCTATTCAAAACCGGTTTCCTCGGTGTTGATGGCGGACTTTCTGGAAATAAAGCCGCACTGGATGGTGAGCGTTCCCCGTGTGTGGGAAGCGATCATGGACGCGATCTGCCGGAACGTACATTCCATGGGGGGCTTTACCAAGAATCTCTTTGATCTTGCGGTTTCCCTGTCCATGATGTACACCTACTTCAAGGATTTGACGTTTGGCTTGCTGCCCAATTTTCACGGCAGAATCCGCCCGCTGGATTCGGCGATTGGTTTTTTTCCCTGGTTGCTTCTCCTGCCGGGCCGGGGTATTGCCCAGCTTTTGGTGTTCAACCGGATCAAGCGGCGGCTGGGCGGACGATTCCGGGCCGGTATATCAGGCGGCGGCAGTCTGCCCGCGCGGGTGGATATGTTTTTTAATTCAGTAGGGGTCAGGCTGCAGGAGGCTTACGGCCTGACCGAAAGCGCGCCGCTCATTACGGTACGGCAGCACAAAAAATCCCGGCGGGGGACTATCGGACAACTGCTGCCCAACACCGAAGCCAAAGTCCTTGATGGCAACGGACGCACATTGCCGCCGGGCCGTAACGGGATCATCCATGTAAGGGGCGCTCAGGTGATGCAGGGTTATTTCCAAAAGCCCGAAGTTACCGTTGCCGTCCTCAGTCCCGAAGGCTGGCTCAATACCGGCGACATCGGCATGATGACCCATGACAATGAATTGCGCATAACTGGCCGCGCCAAAGACACCATTGTACTGCGCGGCGGCGAGAATGTGGAACCGGTTCCCATTGAACACAAAATACGGGAAAGCCACTATATTCAGCAGTGTATGGTGGTGGGTCAGGATCAAAAATATCTCGCGGCGCTCATCATTGCGGATCAGCAGGCGCTCATGGAATTTGCCGAGGAAAACAACATTCCCATTGTTGACTATGAACTGCTCCTGCAGCAGCCGGAAATAAACGAGCTTATCAGAGCCGAAGTCGCGGGGCAGGTCAACCTTAAAAACGGCTTCAAGCCTTTTGAGCGGGTTTTTAAATTCACCCTGCTGCCAAAACCCTTTGAGTTGGGCAAGGAACTTTCCAACAAGCAGGAACTGCTCCG
>JAIRUN010000187.1 GCA_031254365.1 Treponema sp.
AAAAAGGTGACTGACACCATTTTTAAGCATGGTAAACATATATGCTTGCACGACAATAAAAAGGTGACTGACACCATTTTTAAGCATGGTAAACATATATACTTGCACGGCAATAAAAAGGTGACTGACACCATTTCCGGCCGGGCGCTGCCAAAAAAGGTGACTGACACCTTTTTTTAGCATGGTAAACATATATGCTTGCACGACAATAAAAAGGTGACTGACACCGTTTTAGGCTGACACTATTTCGGGCGGCGGAGCAGCCGCTGGAGCGCACCCTATTCCTTTGATTTATCCCTGACCCAGCGCTGGATGATTGAATCCAGAAGCATGACGTTAAAGGGTTTGGGTAAAAAGGCGTTGAAGCCATTCTCCAGAAACATTTGTTCGTTGCCGGCAACGGCGTTGGCGGTCAGCGCGATGATCGGGATGTTTTGCGCGTATGGTGTGCCTAAACCGCGAATCAGCGCCGTCGCTTCCATGCCGTCCATTTCAGGCATCATGTGATCCATAAACACAGCATCGTATACCGGAACACCTGCGGCGATACGATCAACGGCCTCCCGTCCGTTACTTACGCAATCCACCTGCATCTTGTACTTGCGTAACATTCCTGAGGACACATCAAGGTTCGTGGGAAAGTCGTCCGCTACCAATACTCTCGCGTAACTTAAATCAGAACGCACCAGCTTTTCCTGTGCCTGCTTCTTCTTCGAATAATGGAGTCTGCGCAGGTTTTCCAGTGTTTCCCCGGAGATGTGTTCCTCTGTAACAAAGCCCTGGCAGATGCGTACGAAAAAGGTGCTGCCTTTGCCGTATTCGCTTTCCACTGTTATTTCGCCGTCCATCATCTCTACAAATTTTTTCGTTATGCTTAAGCCCAAACCGGTTCCTTCGATTTTGCGGTTGGCTTTGGTATCCACCTGGTTGTAATCGGCAAAGAGCCTGGTAAGGTCTTCCCCGCGTATACCAATACCCGTGTCTCTTACGTAAAACGTAACCCATACACCACTACAGGTGATGCCACCCGTGGTGGTGCTGTCGCCTGTGGCGGTGACACCTAAGGTAACGGTTCCCGCTTCGGTGTATTTGAAGGCGTTACTCAACATATTGTTCAATATCTGCTTAATGCGCAGATCGTCTCCAAAAAGCTGGCAGGGCATATCCTCGTTAATGTCCAGCTTGAATATGATTGACTTTTCCCCAATGCGTACTATGTTAAGCGCGATAATTTCGTTTAACAGGTCTGCCACATCGTATTGCACCGGAACCAAATCCAGTTTGCCCGCTTCTATTTTTGAAATATCCAGCACATCGTTGATAAGCCCCAGCAATGTATTGCCGGCGGTGTTTATTTTTTCCAGCGTCTCTTTTGTTTTACCGGGAATGTCATCGTCCTCCAGCATTAAGCCGGTGAGTCCGACTATCGCGTTCATGGGGGTGCGCATTTCGTGGCTCATGTTGGCGACAAAGCGGGTCTTTGCCTCGGAAGCGTTTTCCGCTTTTTCCATTGCGGCCGCCAAAGCCCGCTGAAGATTGATAATTTTTATCTGATGTATAACTTTTAGTTTTACAATTACCGGGTTGAACGGTTTGGTTATGTAGTCCGCAGCTCCCAGGGCAAGCCCTTTTTCCTCGCTGCCGCTTTCACTCAGCCCCGTAATAAAAACAACCGGAATTTTTTTGGTCTCGTCCAACTCCCGCAGCCTTGTGAGAGTTTCATATCCGTCTATGCCGGGAAGGATGATGTCCAGCAGAATAAGATCGGGTGAATATTTTTGGGCTTTTTTTACCGCTTCCTCACCGTCTTTGGCGGTAAAAACGGTATAATCAGGCTGCAATATGTCTATCAGTATCATGAGGTTTGATTTGTCGTCATCAACGATAAGCAAACTGTTGCTTTGAGCTGTATCCGAGTTATACAAATCGTATTCCCCGTCTTTCATTCTTCAAAATCCTCACCAAATTTTGCTCTTTACGGGGTTCAGCTAAAGCCGCGCCTTCTCCCCTTCTCTGCCGGAAATACCTGTAATTAAATAAAGGTCTGTATCCGGCTCAGCAGTTCAGGCGCAGAAAATGGTTTTGCGATAAAACCCGCGGCCCCCAGTTCGATGCCGAATGTTTCGTTTGCTTCATCATTCATGGCGGTCAGAAATATAACAGGAATTTTTGAATATAAATCGCTGGCCTTTAAGTGCGTCATTGCCTCAAATCCATTCATGCCAGGCATTTCAATATCCAGCAAAATCAAATCCGGGGTTATCTTCTGTAGGGCCGGAAGCATCTTTTCCGCGGACGAAAATGTCAAGACGTTGAAAGAATCTGCAAGCGCTTCCTCTGCCAGAGTCAGATTTGTGACGCTATCATCAACCACAAAGATAATTTTACCCATGCCCTCACCCCCACCCTATAGTACACACCGGATAATTTCTTTGTCAAGGGGTAGGTGGAGGGGCAAATTGGCATGAAATATGCCCATTTAACCTATTTCTAACCAATTCTGTCAGTTTTTTTAACAGACTTCGCGGATCACGAGCGAACCATCCGCGCCATGCCCGTTGACGGAGGCGGTAAAGCGTTACATTATATACTTAAAGAGGCGGCCTATGCGGTGGTTCAGCAACCTGAAAATAAAATACAAACTCTTTTTCGCTTTCGGGATACTGGTATCACTGATGCTTTTCTCAAACATTCTTGGTACAAGGATGTTCATTGATACGGATTATAAATACAGTAACCTGATTACCGGAACTCTCCAGCGCCACGTCTTTCTGACAGAATCAATCGAGGCCATGACCCGGATACGTTTTGATATTCTTTCAAGAATGTATTCGGCAGCCGGCGGCGCGCGGGCGGAAATCATATCCGGGCTGCATAAAGACAGCATGAGACTCAACGATGCGTTTTCCAAAAGCATCACCTCTTATTATGATGGTGTCCGTTCCGATCCCGGCCTGGCCGGGCAGGAAACACAGGAGCGTCTGGATGCGCTGGCGGAAATCATGGACCTTTTCTTCAATACTTTTATCTATCTCGAACTTGACGCATATGCCGCCGCGGAAAGAGGTGACACGGAAATGTTAAACGCAATTTTGCCGGAATGTACCTTTGTCACGGAAAAAATAGCAGGAAAACTGGAATATATGTATCATAACGCTTTTATCACCGTTGAAAATAAAAACCGGGATGTTATGAACAATTCCGTAAACTCGATAATACTATTGTCCGCGGTATGCGGCATTTTCGCCGCCTTTTCGATCCTTGTATCGGTATATATAATAAGAGCGATCAGAACGCCCATCTCAGCCATGCACATAGCAATGACGGAAATTTCAAAAGGAAACCTGTCTTTTCCAATCAGGAGCGAAAACAAGGACGAACTGGGGAGGCTGTCAAACGATATAGCCGACATGGTCGATCAAATTTCAGAAATGAATAAAACCGTAGCCATTATGGATTTTCTGGACAGTATGATAAACATCGTCAGTCTTAATTTCAATATTATTTACATGAACGAGAAAATGGCGGAAGCCTACGGCGTAGACAAGGAGAAAAGCATAAATCAAAAATGCTATAAAGTTTTACACGATCTTGACAAGCCGTGTCCGCATTGCCTGTGGCCCCGTACTTTGTCAACAAAAGAACAAAACAAGCTCTATATCCGGGATCGTTTTTGGGATCAAAAACTCGGCAAATGGCTCGGCGGCAAGGCGGCAATCATACGCTGGATAGACGGTTTTCCGGTACAGTTTTATTACCTTATTGATGAAACCATGCACCATAATTATGAGGCGAAACTGCAGGAGGCCGCAGAGGAAGCGCAGGCCGCGTCTCTTTCAAAGACCGCTTTCCTTGCCAATATGAGCCATGAAATAAGAACGCCCATGAACGCGATTTTGGGCATTACTGAAATTCAAATGGAAAACAAAGCCCTTCCCCCGCCTACACAGGAAGCGCTGGGCAAAATTTACAACTCAGGAGATCTGCTGCTGGGCATCATCAACGATATTCTTGATATGTCCAAAATCGAAGCGGGCAAGATGGAACTGTTTTCCGCCAAATACGAAACCGTCAGTCTGATTAGCGATACCATAACTCTCAACATGATGAGGTTCGCGAGCAAGCCGATTGATTTCAGGCTGCAAATAAACGAAAATGTTCCGTCCATGCTTACCGGCGATGAGCTGCGGATAAAACAGATTTTGAACAACCTGCTTTCCAACGCGGCCAAATACACTCAAAGCGGCGAGGTTATATTTTCAGTTAACGCCGAACCCAGGGAAGGCGATAATGATAATGATGTAACGCTTATATTCCAGGTGAAGGATACCGGGCAGGGCATGTCGCCGGAACAGGTAAGCAAGATATTTGACGCTTACAGCCGGTTTAACATGGATGTCAACCGCACCGTTGAAGGTACGGGGCTGGGGATGAGTATCACCGCGAAACTGCTGCACATGATGAACGGCAAAATTTTGGTGGAGAGCGAACCGGGAAAGGGATCGGCGTTTACTGTTCTGCTGCCCCAGAACAGCGCCGGGTCAGCCCCTTTGGGCAGGGAACTGGCGGAAAATTTGCAGCAGTTCCGTTTAAATTCCCTGTCGCAGCAAAAGACATTTATAGTGCGCGATCCCATGCCTTACGGCAGCGTTCTGATTGTGGATGATATGGACGCGAACTTGTACGTTGCCAGAGGGCTCATGACTCCTTACGGTCTGCGGATTGATACCGCCACAAGCGGTTTTGAAGCTATTGAAAAAATAACATCAGGCAAAGAATATGATATTGTGTTTATGGATCACATGATGCCGAAAATGGACGGTATCGAAGCGACTAAAATCATACGGGGGATGGGGTATACCCGTTCCATTGTCGCGCTTACCGCGAACGCGGTGGCGGGACAGGCGGATATTTTCCTTTCAAACGGCTTTGACGAATTCATTTCCAAGCCCATAAACACACGGCACTTGAATGAGGTGCTGAACAGGCTCATCCGGGACAAACAGTCCCCGGAGGTTCTTGAAGCCGCCCGGCAGCAGCAAAAGGCCAATCAAAAAGATACACCGGAAACACCCGCGGAAATATCTGTGGAAATATCCGCGGAAGCACCCGTTGCCCAAACAACGGCTGCGGCTCCCCTGCTTGAAGAACTGTCCCGGATTGAAGGTCTTGATGTCCATGCGGGTCTGTCATACATCGGGGAGGATCAGGAGGGTTATTTTGGCCTGCTGCGCTTCTTCTCGGAAAGAAGCGATATCTATCTGGAAGAGCTTGCCAGGACACTGGAGACCGGAATCTGGAAAGATTACACCATCAAAGTCCATGCCTTAAAGGGCGTTTTGGCAAATATCGGCGCGAAGGGGCTCTCTCAATGGGCCGCCAAACTGGAAAAAGCGTCAAAAACCGGCGATGATTTTTCCCCGGAAACATGCAAAGAAGAAACCCGGCCCTTTTGCGCTGATCTGTGTGAATTCAGGGACAAACTCCGCCGGACATCGCTTTTTGAGTCCCCCGTTACTGACGGTGAAAAGCCCAGGGGAGATACACAATTCCTCAAGGGTCAAATTGAGCTCCTTAAGGAAGCCTGTATCAAATACTCCTTTGGGGATACCAAAAAAATCATCGCCGTTCTGGGGGAGTATAAATGGGACGATGAAACGGAAAAAGAGCTTGAACGCATACGTCATTTTATGGTATCATTGGATTACGACAAGGCTCTGGAAGGGATGAACAGCCTTTTGTAAAAAGTGGAGCATTGGCTTAATAAAAGTGGTATCAAAAGGAGACTTTTATGGCTGAGAAAAAAATAATCCTCGCTGTGGACGATATGCCGGAAAATCTTATGCAGTTGGGTTCCTTACTGGAAGATTATTTCGATGTCCGTCTTGCCAAATCAGCTGATATGGCATTAAACCTGTTAAGCGGGATAAAGGTTGATCTTATTCTGCTGGATATAGTGATGCCGGAAATGTCAGGTTTTGAATTTCTAAATCTGCTTCGTACCCGCGAGTCGCCAAACAAAAAGACACCCATTATTTTTATTACCGCCCACGCGGATATAGATATTATTGGTAAAGCCATTAGTCTGGGAGCAAGAGATTATATTGTAAAACCAATAAAGGCCGATATGCTCTACAAAAAAATAGACTCTGTCATTGGCATACCCCAGCATATTCCCAGTATTATAGAAAGCAAGCTGAAGCAGCTCGCAACTGCTGTAACAGCCGCGAATAAAGTTCAGGCGGAAAGCCTTGTAAAGGAACTTCTTGGTCTTGCGAGAGGGATTCCCCTTGTCAATAACTCTATGGAAGAAATCGCAAAACTCATCAATGATTTTGAATACGAACAGGTGCTGAACAAGGTCTCGATACTGCTGCATACGCTGGAACTGTACAAAACGTGACCGCAAATGCAAAAATGTATGCCTGAAAAAAATTATTTGGGGGCCTGACATCGAACCGAAGGTTCGCGGCCAACGTACCATGCACGCATGGCACGCCTGCCTCCGACACCCCGTAAAAAATTTATTGGGCATATATTTCTGCATTTACTTAATGATA
>JAIRUN010000050.1 GCA_031254365.1 Treponema sp.
AACCGGTTTAACCTTTTGACAAAATCCGCCGTATCTTGCAATTTCACCCCTTCCACCAGCAGGGCCTGATCGAGCAGCACTCCGGCGGTGTCGGCAATGCGTTCCTCATCGTCAATGTCCCTGAGGGCCACGACAATGGGGTGTTCGCCGTTTACTTCCAGAATCGGTTTGATGTCGGGCATTGATGCCTGACCCATTGCCTTGAGCATCTGGGCCATCTGCATTGAGGGATCGTTTTCATCGGCGACAATGCAGGAAGGGGAATCGTGGAGACGGCGGGAAAGTTTAACGTCTTTGACGCGATCTCCCAGAGCTTTTTTGATCTTTTCGATGACAGGTTTTGCCTCTTTCTCGGCGGTCTTATCTTTTGTTTCGCCTAATTCCTCATCCGCCCCGGCGCGGTTTACCGCCTTGAGTTCCCACGTTTGCGCTTCACTCTTACCGTCTGTACCTGGGGTTTCCTTCCGGTAACTGTGCAGGGTGGGAATTACCAAATCATCGATATCATCGTCCATGACAAGGACTTCAATCTCTTTAGCGCGGTAGGCTTCCAACAGCGGCGAAGCCCGCAGGGTTTTTTCATCGCCGCCTGTAATGTAATAGATGTGCTTCTGATCGCTTTTCATGCGAGAGACGTAATCGGCAAAACTCGTCCAGCCATCAACCGCAGTGCTTTTGAAGCGCACCAATTCCTGAATCGCGTCACGGTTTGCAAAGTCCTGATACAGTCCTTCCTTGAGCGGACGGTTGAACTGGTCGATAAACGTTTCCCATTTTGCGTGGGCTTCATCAGAAGCCCCTGCCTCGGCAGAGCCGGAAGCGGCGTTATCCGCCATTTGCTTGAATTCGGAAAGGAGTTTTTTTACCGAGGCGTTTTTTATATTAAGCAGGATTTTATTCTGCTGCAAAATCTCGCGGCTTACATTCAGGGGCAGATCCTCGGAATCGATAACACCGCGTACAAAACGCAGCCACACGGGCATTAGCTCTTTGTCGTCATCGGTGATAAACACCCGTTTGACATAGAGCTTGACCCCCGGCTTGTAATCGACATTGTATAAATCGAACGGGGCTTTTTTCGGAATATAAAACAGCGTGGAATATTCCAGCGCTCCTTCGGCTTTGGTGTGAATATAGTGCAGCGGCTCATCGCTGTCGTGGCCCAACTGTTTGTAAAACTCGTTGTAGTCCTCGTCCTTGAGTTCAGTTTTTGCCCGCCGCCAGATCGCCGTGCCTGAGTTGATCCGGTCGGTTTTGGTTTTGCTGTCTTTTTCCTTCCCTTTATCGTCCCATTCTTTTTCATTATAGGTAAGGTAGATCGGAAAGGCGACGTGATTGGAGTAGCGTTTGATGATGTCTTCGATAGACCAGCGGTTGGCGTATTCGGTTCCTTCTTCGGTAAGGCGGAGGATCACCGTTGTACCCTGACTGTCCCGCGCCGCGTCGCTGCCTTCGGCAATGTGTTCAATTTCAAAACCTTCTGTGCCGTCGCTTGACCATTTCCATGTGGCTTCCCCGGCGGCCTTGCGGCTGAGGACTTCGATTTTTTCGGCAACCATAAAGGCCGAATAAAAACCGACCCCAAACTGGCCGATAAGGTTTGAATCTTTTTTCGCATCCTCGGCGAGTTTTTCCAGAAAGGCTCTGGTTCCTGACCGAGCAATGGTTCCCAGCGAATCGATCAGATCGGCCTCGTTCATGCCGATCCCGTTGTCACAAACGGTGAGGGTTTTAGCATCCTTATCAAAGGAAATGTCGATTCGGGGATCAAAGCTGATGGATTTATAGGCTTCGTCCGCTACGGTAAGGTATTTGAGCTTGTCCAGCGCGTCAGAGGCGTTGGAGACAAGTTCCCGCAGAAAGATTTCCCGGTTGGAGTAGAGAGAATGAATGATAAGGTGCAGCAGACGGCTTACTTCGGTCTGGAACTGGTGTTGTGCCATAATTGGCTCCTTATGGAATAAAATGTGATATTGGTATACAGTAATATAGCAAAACAGAGGTGAAAATGTCAAATGTCATTTTGCTGGGGCTGGTGAGTCTTTTTACCGACATCAGCACCGCTGTGTTTGCCATTTTGAGCCGCAAGGATAGAAATGCCGTCCCGGCTACCGGTTCTTCGGGGTAATTATAGATAATTTTTCATCAACTTTTTCACGCAATAATCCTTTAAGAATGTACCGAATCTATTATGTAAAAAAGGAACATCTATTAACATATCAATAATTTCACACTCGTTTTTATTTTCCGGAACCCCAGCAAAACGAAACTCTATATATACCCCGCCGGAATACTGTAGCGATCCTTGTCCAGAATACCCAGGGAAGTATCCATGCAGATAAGACCGCCGGAACCGATTTTGAGGCTTTTAACTGATTTAAGCGTCTTGAATACGGCAACATCCTTCGGGTTGGGAGAGGCGGTCATTTTTATTTCCAGCGGATACAGAGCGCCGTTCTCCATTATTAGCAGATCAATTTCTTTGCCGTCTTTATCCCGATAGTAAAACAGAGAAGGTTCCATTCCGTTGTTGTAATAACTTTTGAGAATCTCGGAAATGATAAAGGTCTCAAAGAAAGCCCCGGCAGCGGCGCCTTGCTTCAAAACATCGGGGTTTGTCCATTTGGTCAGATAGGCCGCGAGCCCTGTGTCCAGAAAATAAAGTTTTGGAGTTTTGACAACACGCTTTTCCACATTCATTGAAAAAGGCGGCAGGAGGTATACCAGCCCTGAGGCTGCCAGAATCGACAGCCACTTTTTGGCTGTGGGTTCGCTGATCTGTACATCACGGGCCATATCGCGGTAGTTGAGCATCTGTCCGCTACGGTTTGCCGCCACGGTTATAAACCGCATAAACGCAAGTTCATCCCCCACCTGCGCAAGAGCCCGCACGTCCCGCTCAATATAGGTTCTGATATAGGAATCATAAAACGCCTTCTGCTTCGAGTAACCTGAAATCACCGCCGGAAAAGAACCGGTGTGTATCATTTTCCAGATTTCGGCGGCGCTGAATTTTTTTGCGTTTTTTTTTCTTGCGGCAAAGTAGTCCGCTGTGGGAATAAAGGGCTTGTTGAATGTATCGCCGCCGATCTCCCGTACGGAAAGCCCCATTAACTGCAATATGCCGATTCTGCCCGCAAGACTTTCGCTTATGCCCTTCATCAGGTGAAATTGCTGGCTGCCGGTAAGAAAGTACATACCCTTCTTTTTGTTTTTGTCCACTTCCATTTTAAGATACGAAAATATTTCCGGCGCATACTGAATTTCATCAAAAACAACCGGAGGCCGGTGCAGCAAAAGAAAGGTCTTTGGGTCTGACTTTACCGCAGTTATTTCAGAAGGGTCATCAAAAGTTACATAAGATATTTTCTCTGTTTTTTTGGCCTTTTGCAGCAATGTTGATTTTCCGGTTTGCCGGGGGCCGGTTACGAGAATTACGGGAAAAGAAAGGATCAATTCGGAAAGGGCCTTTTCCGCATGCCGCCCTATAAAAACCACATTGTCTGCCATTTGGGATAATCTAAACTCCTATTACAAATTATCCCAGATTTTTGTAAAGATGTCAATATTGGGATAATCTAAAGTCCTATTACAAATTATCCCAAATATATGAAAAGATGCCAATATACGGTAAAATCGTTACCTGATATTCCAGCTATACCTGAGTCCGGTGGAAAAACGGAAACCTGCGGCAAAGTCAGCACCCAGGTTTATTTCACTTTCATCGCTGAAATAGGATTGCCAGGCAAGTTCACCATAGGGGGCCAGATGTCCCCGCGCTATTTTCACGCTAAATGGCGAGAACGTAATGCCCGCTGCTCCAAGCCAACTGGTTCCGCCTGAATAATGGCGGTCTTGACCGGCAACCGAAAGTGAAGCGTCGCCAAAACTGAGAACAGGCCCGGCAAAAACGCGGAATATACTGTCTTTTCCCACAGAGAGAGTCAGCGGCACACGGAAAACTCCAAGCGCACCGTCCCATTCAGGACGCAACTCCAGACCCAACTGTAGCGGCTGATCAAATATTTGGGTGGTGGTTCCCAGCCGGAACTGACCGGCAATGCCGCGAATAATAGTTTCTCTCTGTAAAAACCCATTCCATGTCGGGGCAAGGGCAATACCGAGGTTCAGATTGAAACTGCTGTTTTTTGCAGCGGCGTTTCCGCTGTTCGGTGGCTCGCTTCTGCCCGGATAAGACCCGGCATCAGTGCCGCCAGCGCCGCCTATGCTGCCCGGCTCCCTGCCGCCTGAAACCTGCGGTGTATTAATATCCGCTTCAGGCAGCACCCGGCCAGCGCCTGCATAAGTACGGCTCCAGTAATTTTCATCCAGACCGGAATACATTACTCCGGTTACCGGCCCATCAGAGGCAGCGTGAATAAAACGCCCGCCCCCAACATAAATTCCCACATGAGAGATATTTCCGGTATTGGTAGTTTTGAAAAACAGAAGGTCGCCGGGCTGGGCCTTTTCGATCTGTATCTTTTCCACCCAGGAATACAGGCTGCCGACACTCCGGGGTACTGTAACCCCCAGCGCCTCGCGGAAGCTCACATACACCAGCCCTGAACAGTCCAGACCCCGGTTATCCAGACCCCCGTAACGATAGGGGGTTTTCTCGTAAGATCCGGCAACGGTAAGCACCTTGAAACGGGCTTCCCGGTAAGCGGCTGTTTTTTCTTCAGGCGAGGCGGAAGACCGGGGCGCAAGGGCAAAACCACCCTCAAGCGGGGCGGCCCACAGCCCCCAGGCGAAGAAAACCGCTATAGCGGTCAAAATGGGGATTTTTTGCGGGAAAATTAACCGATACATCTCTGTATTAGTATCGGCAGGATTGGTTCGTATTACCGGTTTTTTTGAAGCAGAAAGGCACTCAATTCCCGCTCCATGTCATTAAGGCGATTCTCCATCTCGTTCAGCTGCTGTATGGAATATTTGACCTGCTGATCCATGAGACGCTCGCAGGTTTCATCCACCATAAGCTCAAAGGATGTATTTTTGGAAACAATAACGGGTTTCTTGCCGTATGCCATACTATCATTGTAGTACATTTTTCTGTTTCGTCAATGGACTTATTCGAAAACACGGTTGGTTCTCGAACAACTTTAGTTGTTGATATATACTTCCACTGCCGCCCGCCGGGAAATATTTGGCATGTCTTCGGTATCCGGTGTCTCAAAGGCCCGGATAAAAGTGACTAAAGCGATAAACGCAATCAGTATAAACAGCAGTTTACGCACCATCTCCCCCCAAATATACAGATTAGTGTAACAATTATCTGTTCAACAGATCAAGCGGATTCACCGCGCGTCCGTTTTTGTACACGGCAAAATGGAGATGGGGGCCGGTACTGTAGCCTGTACTGCCCACTTCGCCTATTTTACCGCCCTGCCTCACATAGTCACCCTGTTTTACTGATGTTGCGGAGAGATGGGCATACATGGTCTGATAATCGTCACCATGTTTCATGATGATATATGTGCCAAAAACCGGAGAACGCCCGACCAGTGACACGGTTCCATCGGTAGCAGCCTTGACCGGAGTACCGGTTCGGGCAGCGAGATCGATAGCGGCGTGAAAACTCCGTACATTGTTGTTTATGGGATCGTTCCGCCAGCCATAGCTACTGGTAAGTCTTCCCGTTATCGGATAGATGAACAATTCTCCCAGCGCGCGCCTCATGTCAGTGATGGCCATTTTAGCGCCGGGTATAAACAGCGTATCTCCCTGCGCGATGTTATCGCTGCGAATATCATTGGCATCAAGGATTGCCGTCAGGGGTACGCCCATTGATCTTGATATTTTGTTGAGGTTGTCCCCTCTCTTGACCGTATAGGATACGCCGTCCATGTTGGGAATCCGGAGAACTTGCCCTTCCTGTAAATACCGGACATTGGAAATGTTATTAACGGAAATAATAGCATCATTGGAAATGGCAAAATTGGCGGCAATTTGGGATACGGTTTCTCCTTTCTGCACCTTATAGCTGGCCCATGAATAAGTCTCAATCAGATCAAGGGGAATCTCGTCCATGGCTTCGCCGACTTCGCCAGCCGGTATACCCGCCGCCGCAGGGCTGAACGGGGAAATTCCCGCATACGAGGCCAATGCCTGCCCGCTTTCCGCGTTTGTCCCAGGATCGGGAATCATGGTTTGCGCTGCGGGAAGCGAAATATTAAGGCCCTGCCAGTTAATTGCCAGCAGTGAAAACAGGACTATTCCGATAGCCACTGTCAGGGTCGCCAATGACGGAAGGGGAATGGTGAAGCCGGGTCTCCGCATTTGGGTCTGCCGGGGCTCGGCTACGCCGGCTTTGCCGGTACTGGTATTATGATCATGCTGCGGAGAAGCGGACACGGGGCGCGGTGTTTTCCTGAAATTAAAAACCGGCTCGTTTGAGCGGCTGTTTGAACGGTAGTGCCGCTTGTGAACAGGCCGCTGCTTTACCTGCTGGACAAAATTCCTGTTGTCATACGCGCCTGATGAGCCGCCTGGCAAGCCAAACGGCCCTGTTTTATGGACTGCGATTGGCTTTTTACCAACGCCATTAACGGGCGAGGGCCTGCGCCGCCGCGCCACCTGCTGATTGTTAAGAAGGGAAAGGGCCATAATGTTTTATCGACATAAAGGATCGAATACGTTATAGTAAGATCATGGCAAAGGCGGTTTTGGGAGCCGTGGCGCTGGCGATCATCATAAAATTATTTGTCTTTGATTTTATTATTGCCGAAGGTAATTCAATGGAACCTTCCATAAAAAACGGAACAGTGCTGATTGTAAGCCGTCTGCGATACGGTCTGCGTTTTCCCGGACAGCAGAATTATCTGTTCTGCTGGGCTGCGCCCAAAGCCGGGGAAGTGGTGGTCTTTTATACACCTCAGGGTGATCTTGCGGTAAAGCGCTGTGTTGAAACCGCTGAACCGGGGAATTTTTTTGCGATGGGGGACAACAGTCTGTGGTCTTACGATTCCCGTTCTTACGGTCCGGTTCCGATGGGTAGCACCATAGGGAAGGTTCTGGGTAAGTAACAATGCCTAAAAAACGTTTCATCGTCTTTATTTCCCTGATAGGACTATTTGCCCTGTTTCTGCTGATCCGCTATGCCCAGCTCATGCTGGGCCGCGAAGTTCCCGCCATTGCCCGGCCCCGCAGTACTGTGGAACGGGGGCCGATTGTGGATCGAAACGGGCGCTTTCTCGCGTTTCAGACCCGGTCAGCCAATATCAGCGCACGGCGGCCTGAAATACCCAATGTCGAAGAACTGGCAGAAGAACTGGCTCCCATTCTGGAAATGTCAGCCGCCGAGATTCAGCAGCGGATCACAAATGCCCCCGGTGATTATGTGAGCCTCAAAAGAAGGGCCGGTGAATCCGCCATAGAGCAGATAAACGCCGCCCGTGCCCAGGGCAGACTCCGGGGGGTGTCGCTGGAACCCATTGTGGGAAGGCTGTACCCGGAAAAAAATCTGGCAAGCCAGATCATCGGTTTTGTGGGGGATGAAAATGACGGGCTGGGAGGAATTGAATACGCCTTTAACGATGAGTTGGCAGGCGTTGGGAATGACGGGAAGGGCAGCCAGATAGTGCTGACCATTGATGCCAATGTGCAGTACATCCTGGAACGGATCGCCGGATCAATAATGGAGGAAAGCCAGGCCGAAGCGGTGATGTTTATGGCTATGGATCCCCGCACCGGCGATATTCTGGGCTCGGCTTCTCTGCCCAATTTTGATCCCAATGATATTCGCTCGTCAAGTGAAATTGAGCGTATGGACCGGCCCGCTATCTCGGCCTATGAACCAGGTTCGGTTTTCAAAGTTTTTTCCATTTCCGCCCTGATGGAATCAAACAGTATCGCGGACAGCTCAATTTTTGTGTGCAACGGCTCCTATGACCGCATCTCCAGCCTTGGCGAAGAAATACATATCAGATGTCTCGGTACGCACGGCAGAGTCGGGCCGAGGGAGATCATCATCCATTCCTGTAATGCCGGAACCGGATATGCCGCTGACCGGCTGACAAACAGCGTTTTTTATGAATATCTGCGGGACTATGGTTTCGGTTCCCGCTCAGGAGCCGGAAGCCCCGGTGAGACCGCTGGCTTTCTCCGGCCTGTCGAGCGCTGGTCTGAACGCTCCAAGCCGACAATCGCTATGGGTCAGGAAATTTCCGTTTCCGCTTTGCAAATGCTTCAGGCCGCCAGCGCCATTGCCAATGACGGTATATTGGTTCCCCCGAAGATCGTTTCGCGGATTGTTTCCGCTGACGGCAAAATCGTGAGGTTTCGGGAAAACAGCCCAGGACGGCGGGTACTCAGGCCGGAGGTTGCCAGAGCCATGCGTTCCTACATGGTAGATGTAACTTCAAATATCGGGACTGGCTGGCGGGCCAATGTTGATGATCTTTCTCTGGCGGTAAAAACCGGTACTGCCGAAATTATCGATCCCGTTACCAGAGCGTATTCACGAACAGACTTTATCGCAAGTTGCATTGCCCTGCTTCCCGCGGAATCGCCATCGCTGGTTCTTTATCTGGTGATCATCAAGCCCAAAGGCGAGTATTACGGCGGCCGCATTGCCGCTCCTCCGATCCGTGAAGCGGCGGAAGCTCTGGTGGATTATCTGGGTATTCCACGGGGCCGCAATCCCCAAGTCGGTCATTCCGGCGGGATAACCCTTCCCATTGATCATACTCCCAGAATCGGCAGTCAGGTTCCCAGCTTCTATGGCCTTTCCAAACGAACCCTTCTCCCCCTGCTGCTGCAGGATGATATAATGATTGATATTCGCGGTGAAGGCTGGGTACAACGTCAGTCCCCGCCACCGGGAACGCCAATAACCGCCGATACTGTGATTATCCTTGAATTGGAATGAGCCGTGTCTGTGTGGGAAACTAACTGCGAAATTCTGCGTACACAATATCCTGATCTGCTGGAAGAAATCAGCCGCAACACTGACGATCTTTCCCCGGAAGATATGCGGATCGAAACCACCGCATCGGGTGAGCCAACGCTGGCGATCAGGGGGCTGTATGTTCACTCCCCCCGCGATCCTGCGCGGGAAGGCCGCCGTCTCGCTGAAAGCGTTGCGGAAAGCGCCAATGCCGGAGATTCCGCTTCGGGCTCACACAGTCCCATCATCATTCTTGGATTCGGACTCGGTTACACCGCGCAGGCAGTCTCGGAACTGGCCCCGGACAGGCCGGTCATTATTGTAGAAAAATACCGGAGCCTGCTCCGCAGGGCTCTGGAACTGCGGGATTTACGGAAACTGCTTGCGAGAAACAGAACAGTATTTGTTCTGGGAACTTCCGGCGAAGGGATAAGCCAGGCACTCTCCCTTTTTGAAAAAAATGCGGAGACAACAGCGGATAATTTTTCCGGGGGGAAATCATCTCCGTTTGTTATGCGTAACCGGACGCTGACAGGTCTTGACGAGGAATGGTATGGCGCGGTGGAAAGTCGTATCCGTACATGGAATATGCGGGACAATGTAAACACGGCAACCCTTGCCAGATTCGGTAAACGCTGGGTACGCAACCTTTCCCGCAACATGAGCGCTATTCGGGATCTGCCGGGCATTTCCCGGCTTGGGGGACTCGCTACCTCCGGTAGCACTACCTCCGGCAGCGCCGCTGCCAGAAGCAGCACAGGGGACGGCAGCGCGGCGGAATATATTCCCGTCTTTCTTGCCGCCGCAGGCCCCGGCCTTGACCGGATTGGCCCCCTGCTTGAGGAGATCAGCCGCCGCTGTATTGTGGTGGCGGTTGATACAAGCCTGCGCTTTTTGTTGAAACACGGCGTTGATCCTGATTTTGCGCTGGTTGTGGATCCCCAGTTCTGGAACAGCCGTCACTTGGATCGCTGCGACTGTCCCCGCACCAGACTCATTGCCGAGTCTGCGGTGTATCCTCCGGTACTGCGGCGGCCGTTTAAGGGTGTATATCTCTGCGGCTCCCTGTTCCCTCTGGGAAATTTTATTGAACAACGGGTAGACCCCAAGGGGCTGCTGGGCGCAGGCGGATCAGTAGCAACCAGCGCGTGGGATTTTGCCCGCAGTCTGGGAGCGCAGGACATCTGGATCGCCGGACTGGACCTTGCCTTTCCCGGTCTGAAAACCCATTTCCGGGGCGCGTTGTTTGAAGACCGGTCTCTGGCGGAATCCAGCCGCCGCAACCCGGCCGAAACGTGGCTGGTTCGCGCCCTGCGGGACGGCCTCCCCTTCCGCGCTCCTGCCTCGTCAGGCGGACAGGTACTCACTGACCGCCGCCTTTCCCTGTACGCCGCATGGTTTGAAAACCGTTTCCGTCAGTTTCCCAATGTCCGCAACTACAATCTTTCCGGCGGGGGTCTTGCCATCGCGGGACTTGAAACCGCTGAAACCGAAAGCCTCCTTGCCCTGCCTGACCGCCGCGAGGAGATAAACCGGCGGCTTGCAGCGGCTTTCTCCCGCATTGAGACGGATTTTTTTGAACCGGAGGAAACGCGGCAGCGGGCGCAGCGGTATGAGAACGCCGTTTCTGTTCTGCTGCGGGGCCTTGATCGTATCAAAAGCGCCGCGGAAAAAGGCGCTGGAATCGCGGAACAGGCGCTCAAAAGGAATCGTGCGCCCGCCGAAAAAAATTCCATTCTCACGGCGTTAGATGAAATTACCCTGCTCATTGCCGAAAGCGAGGTAAAGGAAGTAGCGGGCTTTCTGTTCCCGCCATCCGGTGTTGCTGAAATGACCCAAAGCGGCGGTTCAAGCGGCTCAGGCGATCCCTTTCAGGCTTTTCTTAAATCTTCTATCAGCCTCTACCGCTCACTGGCGGAAGCGGCGGAATTTAATTCTAATGAGTTAAGGAGAATATAATGGCGGCAATATCTGACGGAATGAATTTCGCGCCAAAAGGAAAACCGAATCCCGTAGTACAAAAAGGCGAATTTAGTTTTGCGGCAATCGCTCTGGATCACGGACATATTTACGGTATGTGCAACGGTCTGATTGAGGCTGGGGCAATACTCAAAAGCGTATATGATCCTGACCCGAAAAAAGTGGACAGCTTTTGCGGGGAATTTCCCGGCGTACAACGGGCGGCCAGTGAAGAAGCAATCCTTTCCGATCCTGAAATAAAACTCGTAGCTGGCGCAGCAATTACCTCGGAACGTTGTGCGCTGGGTATACGGGTCATGTCCGTGGGAAAAGATTATTTTACCGACAAAGCGCCGCTTACCACGCTTGAACAACTGGAAGCGGCCAGATCAAAGGTAAAGGAAACCGGAAAAAAATATATGGTATATTACAGTGAACGTCTGCATGTGGAAAGCGCTGTTTTTGCCAGCCAGCTTATTGAACAGGGAGCCATTGGCAAAGTTATACAAGTAATCGGCCTTGGTCCCCACCGGCTCGGCGCGGCAGGCCGTCCTGACTGGTTTTTCAAAAAGGAAAAATACGGCGGCATACTTTGCGATGTCGGCAGCCACCAGATAGAGCAGTTCCTGTTCTATGCGGGAGCAAAAGACGCGCAGGTGGTACGCAGTCAGATCGCCAATTATCATCATCCGCAATATCCTGAACTTGACGACTTTGGCGATGCGATGCTGGTAGGCGACAACGGCGCAAATCATTATTTCCGGGTGGACTGGTTTACACCGGACGGTCTGCAAATGTGGGGTGACGGGCGCTCGTTCATTCTGGGAACCGAAGGTTTTATTGAGCAGCGCAAGTATATGCAGCTTGGCGAAAAGGGCAGTCACGGCGGAAATGTATACCTTGCCAATCAATACGAGGAAACCTATTATGATGTAGAAGGCAAGGCAGGCTACCCCTACTTCGGCCAGCTTATACTGGACTGCCTCAATCGCACCGAAAACGCCATGACCCAGGAACATGCGTTTAAGGCTGCGGAATTATGTATCAAGGCCCAGATGCAGGCGGTAAAGATAGCCTGAACAGGCTCTTGCAGAACTCCGTTTTTTGCAAGAGTTACCTTTAACCATCAGCGGTGTACAACTGAGTAGATTCAGAAATGTATGCCCTAAATAGTGTAAGGCCCGCTATCTGCCGAAAAAAGCCCGGTAGGAGCGGCCAGCGGCAGTGGCAAAAATTATCTGGAGTTCACTGCCGGAGGAGACTATCTAATACACATCCCGATTGCAGGGAAAATGCCAGACAAGGCTCCGCAGGCAGACTCATCCAGATTTTTGCCACTGCCGCTGTCCGCCCCATTGCCGAGGTTTTCCGAAAGAATTTGCGGGAATCTTCTAGTATTTTCTTTAAGCATACATTCCTGCTATTGCCTTAGTTTTGCGAAAGCCTACTTGACTGTTTTTTGCGATTATGCTAGTAATGGAGTTTACGGGAACAGGAGCATTTACTGGCGCCTGGGCCTTCGGTTTTTGTTGTAACATTGGCTTTTTACTTGGCCTACGCTATGTTACAAGTATTGAATAAACGCGCTCAATATTTCGCGCGCGTTTGCCTAGCGGGCCCTGCGAATTTTTGGAATTAACACCGCTTTATGCGGTGCTATTTATTGGCCGCCTTAGCTCAGTTGGTAGAGCACTTGACTTGTAATCATGAGGTCTCCGGTTCGAATCCGGGAGGCGGCTCGAAAGGCGGTTGTTTGACATAGCGTAATAGCTGCGGACATTACGCGCCATTATTCGGGGAGTTTCCAGAGTGGTCAAATGGGGCAGACTGTAAATCTGTTGGCTCAGCCTTCGAAGGTTCAAATCCTCCACTCCCCATAAGCGATATGAGTAACATCATATCGCTTTTTTTATGTTCAAGCGGCAAAAGGTAACAATTATAAACAAACGTGGGAAGAGGAGGATTTGAACCGAAGCGTTCTTATTCAAATGCCAGGGCGCAAGCTCGCCCGGACAATGCGCCCGAAACATTGAGGGCGTTGTTGTGGTGATGTAGCACGGCGTAGGCCAAAGGAAAGTTATGCCTGAGAGTAATGTCGAGGGGCCGCTGACCAATAAGGCCGGTACAGGATGTACCGGGGAACGCGCAGGCGGGGGTGGAGGGAGCAAACAGGGATGTTTGCGACCGGAACCCCAAATCCTCCACTCCCCATAAGCGATATGAGTAACATCATATCGCTTTTTTTATGTTCAAGTAGCAAAAGGTAACAGTCAAAATAACCGGCATAACTAAAGGCCCCCTTGTCAAGAAATACGGACGAAAAAATATAACGGCATAAAGTACCACATTATCATGGGAGACGGGGGATTCCTGTGGCCGGGAGCGGAGATTCAGTGCCGTGAATGGTGGTGCGGTCATTGGCATCGGGATTTATACTATCACAATGGAGAAACAAACCGGGGATACCAGTACCTGTATCGGACCACCAAAATACTTGATAAAGCGGACGGTACTATGGTTACATATAGCGAATAAGCAGCGGCTGGAGATGACACTTCAAATTCATCCATAAAAACTCTCTTGCGGCCCCAGATAAGAAACAAGCGGCTCGTTACCCTTTTTATAAATTACAATCCTTTCGAGTACCAGGCCCGCCTCCAAAGCGCAAATGGTAATTTCCTGAACGCCTTGTTCGAAGGTGAGAGAGGCGGTGCTTTTTCTGATGTTGTCGAGTACGCCCTGACACCACCTTGGGTCGGTGTGAAAGGCGATGAAATCAGCGGGCACGGCCGTAATGAGTTGCGGTGCGCCTTCCGGCTTTCCCAGTGTAAAGCGCAGGGCCTGATTTGCCTGAACAGGATTAACCGGAGTTGTCCAGACTTCAACGGTGTAGTTGCCG
>JAIRUN010000075.1 GCA_031254365.1 Treponema sp.
CGTCTCAAATAAAACCTACCCCCAAATGACAACCGCTAAATCTGTACCGTAGTTCGTTTCCCTCATATCCCCGCGATTCTTCCGTAACAACTATTAAGGCCCTGTTTTGAATGAAAGTGGCAAGGGCAAGAATGGGGACTTTTAGCGCAGCTCCCTTGACTTTCTTCGATAGCTGTTACATCATTTCCACAGGAGGGGAAAATGGCGGAAAACAAGAAATTTGCCGGTTCAGATATAGAGATCGCCCAGTCGGTCTATCCCAAAGATGCGTTCCATATAGATGAGATTGCGAAACAGGCCGGAATTCCCGGTGAATTTATAGAACATTACGGAAAATACAAGGCCAAGGTGGATTATAATTTTCTGTTGGAAAATCATGACAAAGCGGGTTCGCAGTCCAAAGACGGACATCTTATTCTGGTAACGGCCATTACCCCGACTCCGGCGGGCGAGGGCAAAACCACAACCACGGTGGGACTTGCCGATGGTCTTTCCTCAATCGGGAAGAATGCGATGGCCGCTTTGCGCGAGCCTTCGCTGGGGCCGGTATTCGGCGTTAAGGGCGGCGCGGCGGGCGGCGGCTGGGCGCAGATTATTCCAATGGAAGACATCAATCTGCACTTTACCGGCGATTTTCACGCTATTGGCGCGGCGAATAATCTGTTAGCCGCAATGATCGACAACCATATTTATCAGGGTAATACACTTAATATCGATCCCCGCAAAATTATCTGGCGGCGCTGTGTTGACATGAACGACCGTCAGTTGCGTTTTATCGTTGACGGTTTGGGCGGCAAGGCAAACGGTTTTCCCCGCGAAGACGGCTACGACATTACCGTGGCTTCTGAAGTTATGGCGATTCTCTGTCTGGCTTCCGGCATTGATGATCTGAAAGATCGTCTGGGCCGAATTATCGTGGCCTACACTTACGGCAAGCAATCCGATGGCAGCGAACAGCCGGTTACTGCGGCGCAGCTAAAGGCTCAGGGCGCGATGGCCGCTCTGCTCAAGGACGCGCTCAAGCCGAACCTGGTGCAGACTCTGGAAGGGACTCCGGCCTTTGTCCACGGCGGGCCCTTTGCCAATATTGCCCACGGCTGCAACTCGATCATGGCAACGCGCCTTGCCCTCAAATGCGCCGATTATGTGGTTACCGAAGCGGGCTTTGGCGCGGACTTAGGCGCGGAAAAATTTCTTGACATCAAATGCCGCTTTGCCGGGCTAAAGCCTTCGGCGGTTGTGATCGTTGCCACTGTCCGCGCGCTCAAATCCCACGGCGGCGTTCCCAAAGCGGAACTCAATAACGAAAACCTCGCCGCGCTTGAAGCGGGTCTGCCGAATCTTCTGCAGCATATCGAGAATATTACCAAAGTGTACAAGCTGCCGGCAGTGGTTGCGATTAACGCTTTCCCCAAAGATACAAAGGCGGAACTTGATCTTGTTGAGGCAAAATGCAGGGCATTGGGTGTTAATGTCGCGTTATCTGAAGTATGGGCAAAGGGCGGCGAAGGAGGGGTACAACTTGCCGAAGAAGTAGTCCGCCTCTGTGAGCAGCAAGGCGGTTCAAATAATTTTGAATTTTGTTATGATGTGAATTCTTCTATCAGGGAAAAGATCGAGGCCATTGCCACAAAGATTTACCATGCTGACGGCATTGCCATCTTACCCGCCGCGCAGAAGCAGATCGAGCAGCTTGAAAAACTCAAGCTGGATAAAGTTCCGGTTTGCATGGCAAAGACTCAATACAGTTTTTCCGATGATCCCGCGCTGCGGGGCGCACCCCGCGGCTGGACTCTCACTGTGCGGAATATCAAAATCTCGGCGGGCGCTGGTTTTATCGTTGCTCTTACTGGCGAGATAATGACCATGCCCGGCCTGCCGCCGGTTCCGGCAGCGGAAAAAATTGATGTGGACAGTGCCGGGAAAATTTCAGGCTTGTTCTAAAACTGAGGCCTATGTGAAAAAACGTTTCAAAACGTTATTTCTGTGCTGTGCGCTGCTCTGGCTGTTTCCTGCGGCACACACCCTGTCCGCGCAGGCAGCGCAGGGAAATCCTCAGACTGAATTATCTGAAACAAACGCTACAATCAAGTCCGGGGATTATTCCCGTACATGGCAGCCTTCATGGAATTTCAGACCAGAGCGTAAGATTTCGTTTAACACGGGTCTGGCGCTTATTGCAGGTTTGATTGTTTTATCGGTAATCGGCCTGTTTGCCGTAGTTCGGGGACTTGGGTCCGCCGCTGCCGAAAGCGCCGAGATACAGGCGGAGGCCCGCGCCCTTATTACCGGTGATTTCATGCCCGCGGAACGGAAGCGGCAGATTGCCAGGGTAAAAAAACGGGGAACCGGCCTGCGGTTCAAGATTGCGTCCTTTACCATAGTGCTGGTACTCTTTGTGGTTGTAATGATTTCCGCTCCCCTGTATTACCTCATGGTCAGGACCCAGCGGGAGACTCTGCTGCGGGGACTGTGGGACCGGTCATCGGTATTGCTCGAAGGTCTTCGTATAAGCGTTGGCGATTATCTTTCCGCGGGAGACCGGCTGGGATTAAGTGTGCTTCCCGCCCAGGCCGTCGCTATTCCCGAAGCCCGTTATGTTACCATTAGCTCTTACAGAACGGAAGGTGGCATCATTACCGAACCTGTGTGGGCTACCAATGATCCGGATATTCTGTCAAAGATAGATATCGCGGAGTTTCGTCCCGGTGTTTCACGGCTGAGCGATACGCTTTCTCCCCGTGTGGAATACATCGCGCGTGAATTAAATGAACTGGCCAGCATGGAAGCGGGAGATATTGCCCGAAGCATTATTGAACTGAGAATGGAAGCGCTATCGCTTGTCGGCAATTCTGATATTGTCAGCCGTATACGGCGTGATGAAATTGGGGCGAGTCTTGAGATACAGGAAATAGAGCTTGAACAGAGTCTTGGGCTCATCACCCGGCAAATGGGTTCAGAGCCGTTTTTTTCTACCAGCAATATACCACCCGAAGGGGATCGCCGTTTCATTTTTTTCAAACCCATTATGTACCAGCAGAATTTGGAGGATCATTATTTCCGGGGGCTTATCCGGATGGAAGTTTCCATTGATTCGATAATCGCGGATATTTACAGCAAAGAGATGCTGCTCTTGCGGACTATTTTGTTCATAGCGCTTATGGCGCTTGTCATCGGAATAATCGGCGCATTGGCGTTTTCCTCCCTGATTATCCGGCCCATACGGAAACTGGTACGCCATGTAGAAATAATCCGCGATACCGAGGACAAGATCGATCTCGCCGGAATGAATATCCGCTTTACAAGCGATGATGAAATCGCCGTGCTGGGGAATACGATCAATGAAATGACACAGGGACTGGTGCAGGCGGCGATGGCTGCTTCGGATCTGTCTGTTGGCAAAGAGATTCAAAAGATGTTTCTGCCTCTGGAAGTGGATCATCAGGGGAACAAACTTAATTCCGGTCACAAGGATACCAGGAACGCCCAATTCTTCGGATATTATGAAGGCGCTGGCGGCATATCAGGGGATTATTTTGATTATCAGGATTTGGACGGACGCTATTACGCAATCATCAAATGCGATATTGCAGGAAAAGGAATTCCCGCAGCCCTGATTATGATACAGGTAGCCACTTTATTTCTCAATTACTGCAAACGCTGGAAACTCAAGACAGGAGAAATGCAGATTGTGGAAGTTGTCTACGAGATCAATGATTTTATCGAGGATTTGGGATTTAAGGGCCGCTTTGCCGCGTTTACCCTGTGCCTGTTTGACTCCAGTACCGGCGTTCTGCATTTCTGCAATGCCGGGGATAATATTATCCACCTTTTTGATACATCCGAAGATCGGCTCAAAGCTCTTACCTTGCCGGAAACTCCCGCCGCCGGAGCGCTGCCCAATGCTACAGTGGAATCAATGGGCGGTTATCATGTACAGACCCATACGCTGGATCATGGCGATATACTGCTTCTTTATACTGACGGTATTGAAGAATCAAAACGGGAATTCCGTGATTCAGAATGTAAGAATATTGTTTGTACTGAGGGGCCTGATGACACTCCCCACCAGAATCATCTGGCAGGGCAGGGGTATGAACGGATGGGGGCCACTCGTATCCAGAACATCATCAACGCGCTGATGAACCAGAGACACTATACTCTGTACAAATGGCATAGTCCCGAAGAGGACAGGGAACTGCACTTTGATTTCACCGCGTGTGAGGGCAATGTGGAAGAACTTATAATGGCGCTGATTTCGGTAGAAAAAATATTCCGCTGTTACCGTGATCCCGAAGCGGGGAATGATGCCCGTGTGCTGGTAGACAAAAAAGTCAATGCGTTTCTCAAAGCCCATTTTCTCCAGTACCGTGAGTATTGCGCCCATACCAGCGAATGTCCTGGCAATAATGCGTATATGTATTATACTCATTTAAGAGAAGATGAGCAGTATGATGATCTGACAATCTTGGGAATAAGAAGGAAGTAAAACATGACTTTTAGCGAAAGAATGAGAGAACTGCTGGATCAGGGAGTGGCGGCCTCAATGGAATTTGCCGTTAAAGCCGGAGCAAAGGCCCAGGAATTGGGCGAGCGGGGAGTGCTGATGCTGGAAATCAAACAGCTTGAAGGCCAGGCCCAGAAGGTACTCAGCCGTCTGGGAAATGAGACCTACCGCGCCTTTGCTGAACGGGATCAGGCCAGTATAGGGCGGGATGCTCCTGAATTCAAGGACATTCTGGCCGAACTCGCCACAATTCGGGATGCCATTGAACGAAAAGAAACCGAACTGAAGAACCGGACTGCCTGATCAACAAGCCCGGCACTTGGTCTTCATGTGCCGGAACAGACCTGTTGCTGAGGGGGGCGCTACGGTTCCCTACTGGCCGGTTGCCATCTTGAACATTGTCCACACAAGACTATGGATTTCCTCTGCTTCGGGACTTACGTTGCCGATCATTTCCATATCGACATTAAATCCTTCCGGCAGGGTGAGAAATTCCAGAAATTCCGGGGCAATGAGGGGGTCTGAGGCGGCATTGGTGCTGTAATATCCCAGGTATTCAAAGCAGCGGGCTCCGTTTTCAGCGTCAAGGATATAGTTGAGGAAGGCGTGGGCGGCATCAGGGTTCGGCGCTTTATTGGGAATAAAAGCCGCCATAATGCCAAAACCAATTCCCTCCAGAGGGAACACCACTTCAAGGTCCGGGTTTTCCATTTTCGCCATAGTAACCTCGGATGTATACATCACCGCAGCGGCAACTTCTCCGGACAAGAGTTCGTCATGCAAATTATCATCGCGGATCAGGCGGATATTCGGAGCCAGGCTGCGCAGTAAATCCCCGGCAGCGCGGATTTTCGAGAGATCGTTGGTATTGTAACTTTCACCCAGCACTTTGAGCGCCATACCGTTGATCACCCGGAAATTTTCAATAATGCCAACCTGACCGGCAAGGGAAGGATGCCAAAGGTCACTGTATCCCCTGATTTCATGGGTAACCTGCCGGGGATCATATACGATGGTCTGCACCCCCGCGCCATAGGGTACGGTGTATTCATTGGCGGGATCATAGAACTGATTCTGATAAATGCCATTGATGTTGCGGAAGTTGGCGATCTTTGATTTATCCAGTTTCTGCGCCAGTCCTTCGGCAATGACGGTTTCAATAATGTAATCATCAGCGATTACCAGATCGTAGCCGCCCCGGTTAGCCGCCTGCAGCCGCGCCAGCATGGTTTCATTGGTGTCGAAATTCACATAATTTATTCTGATGCCGGTTTCTTTTGAAAAACTTTCAAGTACCTCAGGAGGAAACATTTCATCCCATGTATAAATGGTAAGCAGCGGTTTTTTTGAGCAGCCTGTAAATATAACGAACAACACAAGCGCAAGGGGGATCAGTTTTCTCATATCAGCTCCTTATTAGGGCGTTTGGAATCTTAATATCAGCCTCATACTAGCAAAAAAACAAGCCTGTGACAAGCAAACGCATTGCATGGTACTGTACCGGCCCCGGCTAATAGAGAGTCCCGCTTTCCAATGAACCTAAATCTCCCTACCCGCAAACTGGCTGTTGTACAGTTCAGCGTAAAAGCCCTGGCGATTTAAAAGCTGGCGGTGGGTTCCCTGCTCAACAATGTCACCGTCTTTTAAAACAAGGATGAGGTCGGCATTATGAATCGTTGAAAGCCGGTGCGCGATGATAAAACTGGTACGGCCTTTCATTAAATTGTCCATTGCTTTTTGAATAAACCTCTCGGTACGGGTGTCAACGCTGCTCGTGGCTTCGTCAAGAATCAGCATACCGGGATTTGCCAATAAAACCCTGGCAATGGTCAAAAGCTGTTTCTGCCCGGCTGAGATGTTGTCGCTTTCTTCATTGAGTACCATGTTGTAACCGCCGGGCAGGGTGCGTATAAAATGATCCGCCTGTGCGGCCTTTGCGGATTCTTTAACTTCTGCGTCCCCTGCCGCATGGCAATAGCGTATATTCTCGCTGATCGTACCGGAAAAAAGCCAGGTATCCTGCAACACCATGCCAAAAAGGGAACGCAAATCATGGCGCGTAAATTCCCTGATGTCAGTTCCGCCAATGGAAATTGAGCCGCCGTCCACATCATAGAAACGCATAAGGAGCTTTACGATGGTAGTCTTCCCCGCGCCGGTTGGGCCCACTATTGCAATCTTCTGGCCTTTCTCTATGGAAGCGCAAAAATCCTTGATTATTGGCTTTGATGGATCGTAGCCAAAACGCACATGATCAAAGGTTACTATACTTGAATGAGATGGGGCATGTTTGGCATTGACCGGATCGGGAATTTCTTCTGCTTCGCCAAGGAATTCAAAAACCCGTTCTGCAGCAGCGGCTGTTTGCTGGAGTATGTTGGAAATATTTGCAATATTGGTTAATGGATGGTTAAGCGACCTGATGTATTGCAAAAAAGCCTGAATGCCACCAACGGTTATCATTCCCTGTACCGCAAAAAAGCCACCGAAAATACAAACGGCAACATAGGTTAAATTCCCCACCAAAAAAGTAATGGGCATAATAAGGCCGGACAAAAAGTTTGCCTTCCATGCGGCGCGGTAAAGCTCCTTGTTGTAGACATCAAATGTTTTGATTGAATCAGTTTCACCGGAAAAAGCTTTGACAATAATATGGCTCGAAAACATTTCTTCTATGTGGCCGTTCACTGAGCCAAGACTTTTCTGCTGCGCCCTGAAATGTTTTTGCGATTGTTTGACAATCAGTCTGATAAAAATTATGGAAAATGAAAAAAAGATAATTGCAAGGACAGTAAGCATCCAGTTCATGGTAAACATTATGCAGAGAATACCTGCAACCGAACACACGGAACTGATTATCTGGGTAAGGCTCATGTTGAGGCTTTGGTTCACGGTATCAACATCATTGGTAAGGCGGGAAAGAACCTCGCCGTGGGTTACGCCGTCAAAATACTTAAAAGGCAGACGGTGAATCTTTTCGCTGATATGTTCCCTCATCGTATAAGTCATCTTCATGCTTACGCCTGACATAACATATCCCTGAATCCATGAACACAATGCGCTGGCAAAATAGAGCCCAAGGAGCATAAATATTATTGACGCTATTTTATGGAAGTCTATAAAACCCGTTCCTGATACATGGCGCGTTATTCCTGCTACAAGCTCATCGGTAACTATTCCCATTATGCGGGGGCCGGCAATTGAAAATGCTGTTGAAAAAATAGCCAGTATCCAAACAACGATGATGGTAAATCTATATGGTCTAAGGTAAGACGCTAGCTGTCGCATGGTTCCTTTGAAGTCTTTGGCCTTCGCGCCCATTGCGGCAAATTGCCCCGGCCCGCCACCGCCACCAGGTCCGCGGAACCCTCCGGGCCGCCCTCCTCCGGGCCGCCCCTGCCTTGAATCACTCATATTGGCACCTCTGGGGATTCTACAGGCTGTTGAATCTGCGATTCGGCAATCTCGCGGTATTCAGCACAGTTTTGCATTAATTCATCATGTGTACCCATGCCAACGATGGTACCTTTTTCCAATACGATTATTTTTTCTGCCTGCATGATAGTTCCTACACGCTGGGCCACAATTATCTTCGCGGTGTCTTTTCTCTTTTCTCCAAGGGCCTCCCTAAGCTTTGCGTCTGTTGTAAAGTCCAGGGCTGAAAAACTATCATCAAAAATAAGTATGTCAGGATCGCGCACCAGGGCACGGGCAATGGAAAGGCGCTGCTTCTGGCCGCCGGAAATATTTGCGCCACCCTGGGCCAGCAGTGCTTCCATGCCTTCAGGCTTTTCTTCAATAAAATCCAGAACTTGCGCGATTTCCGCACCTTCACGTATTTCATCACCGGATGCATTTTTTTTCCCGTAACGGAGGTTGAAATCAATCGAGCCAGAAAGGAGTATGCTTTTTTGCGGTACATAGCCGATACGCGAGCGTAGATCATCTTGTCTCATGTTGCGGATATCAATTCCATCGAGGGTAATGCTTCCGCTGTTAACGTCATAAAACCTCATTATCAGATTTGCGATGGTTGATTTTCCCGAACCCGTTGCTCCGATGATTGCCGTTGTCTGGCCCTGTTCGGCTATAAAGCTGATCTCTTTAAGCGCATCTTCTGCAGCACCTTCATAACTGAAGGACACGTTTTTAAATTCGATCCTACCCCGGCTTTGTGAAGTGTCGCTTTCCGAAATGTGTTGGGTCAAGCCTTCCGGGTCTTTTATCAAAACATCTTTTTCAAGCACTTCGGCGATTCTTCCGGCGGAAACTGCGGCCCTGGGGAGCATAACAAACATCATCGAAAAGAAAAGGAACGAGAAAAT
>JAIRUN010000112.1 GCA_031254365.1 Treponema sp.
ATCGCCGGAAGCCAGAAGCGGCGTATCTGAAAGCTGCCCGTCAAAAAACAGGAAAGGGCGGCCTGAAATATCCACTGCGGCGCGGGCCAGAGTTTCGTCCATGGGAAAGAGGCAGCTTCCGCTGCGCCTGATTCCCATTTTTTCACCTAACGCTTTCGTGAAGCACTGGCCCAAAACAATTCCCGTATCCTCTACCAAATGATGCTGATCAACTTCAAGATCGCCTGACGCGGTAATTTCCAGATCAAACAGTCCGTGGCGGGCAAAGGTGTTGAGCATATGAACCATAAAGCCAATGGGATAATTGATTTTCGCCGCGCCTTTTCCGTCAAGATCGAGCTTGATTGTTATGTCAGTTTCTTTGGTTTTTCTGGTAATTCCGGTTATACGCGACATATACAAAAGGGCTGTCAAAGACAGCAAACTGTCTTTGACAGCCTTGTTCATTACTCCTTAATACTACCCAGGGCAATGCCCGAAATAATAAACCTCGACATAAAAATGTAGAAGATCATAATTGGCACAAGCGAAGCGGCAATTCCCAGATAAATTCCGCCCATCTCGGTACGGTAAATATCACCCCTCAGAGTAGCGACAAGCATAGGCAAGGTATACATTTTTGTGTTGCCGCTCAGAAGCACCGTAGGCATCAGGTAGTTATTCCATGTGCTTACAAAGGTAAAAATCGCCTGCACCGCAAGGGCAGGGGCCATGATCGGCAGGATGATGATATTGAACGTCAGATATTCATTCGCGCCGTCAACCCTGGCCGAATCGATAATCTCCAGAGAAAGGGCGGATGACATATATTGCCGGATAAACAGCACCGTTACTGCCGCAGCAATACTGGGAATAATAAGCGGAATAAAGTTATTCGTAAGATGGATTCTGGAAATAAACTGGTAAAAACCGATAAAGGTAAGTGAACCGGGAAGCATCATGATGATAAGGATAATGGTCCAGATCAACTTTCTTCCCTTAAACCGGTAGATATGCAATCCATAAGCGGTCATTGCCGAAAAGTATACGCTTAACACGGTAGCACTGATGGAAATAAACGCGCTGTTTCCAAAGCCCTGCCAAATCTGGAATCCTCTTCCGGTTAGAACTTTCCAGTTGTACATGGCATACCCGCCTGGCAGCAGGGAAATCCCCAGATTGAGCTGTTCGGTAGAGCGGGTAGCATTGATCAAGACCACGTAAACCGGAACTAGAGCGACAAGCCCCAGAAAAATCATAAAAAAATACACAAAAAATAGTTTGGCTCCGGATGATGTACTTTTAGCCATTATGCCTTACCTCCTTTTTTGAAGTCACTGCGATCCTGCAAGAAGAAGAAGAAAAGAAGGGACAAAACCATAGTCACCACAAATATACCTATGGAAATCGCCGCGCCGTAGGAATAATTGTTGCTTCCCCGTCCGAATGCCATATTATACTGGTACATCGTTGTGGTCAGGATTGAACGATTGGGAGACCCCCACCCATCGGTGAGCAGGAAGGGAATATCGAACATCTGCATACCGCCGATCGCCGAAGTAACCAGAACAAAAAGCATAATGGGGCGAAGCAGGGGCAGAGTTATAAACCAGGTAGTTTGGCGTCCGTTAGCGCCGTCAACAACTGCGGCTTCATACAGCGAAACAGGAATAGCGGTGATACCCGCCATAAGTATGATCAGCGTGTTGCCATACCACATCCACCATTGAATAAAAGCCACGAGCCCCCGCGTAAATGGCACTATACGGAAAAAGTTAATGGCTTCTCTTAATGGCTGACCATTGGCGTCAAATTGCTGTACGCCGTCAATGAAAACAGGGACATTAATACCCAGGGGGTACAGGATCTGATTTACCGGCGCTATCGCATGACCGCCAAAGCCGAAAAGACTCTTGTAAAGCATGGCTACTGAAACAGCGGTAAGCAAATTGGGCATATACACAATCGCCCGGAACAGACCCCCACCGGTCAGATTAAGGCGCGTATCAGAAAGCCAGACCGCAAACAGCAGGGCAACTCCCAACTGGGGGACAAAATTAAAACCCCAGATAATAAAAGTATTTTTCAAAGCGCCCCAAAAATTCTGGTCTTGTACCAGTCTGATAAAATTTTTGAAGCCGACCAAACTAAAATCACTGCGTAAACCTTGCAGATCAGAAAAACTCAAAATAAAGGTATACAGTGTTGGGTACAGGTTGAATACACAAAACACAAGCACAAAGGGTGCTATAAAAAAATATCCCCAGCGATTTGTTCTGGTCTCTTGACCAATTCTCTTGCTCATCGGGTCTCCTGAAAAAAAGGCGCGGATAAAAACCCGCGCCCTCTTTTGAAATTTCAAATCAAATAGTAAACCTTTTTACCGGTTACAGACCAAGCTGGCCTTCAACCTGGGTCCTGAACTCCGCCATGGCCTGAGCCTTGGTTTTTTCACCGTTAACAAAAGCGTTAACCGCTTCACCAAAGAGAGCCTGAATGGGGTCATCGTCTTTCTGAACGAGTTTACCGTCAACTGTTTTCGCCATTTCGGCAAATTCGGCATAGTGGTTCTGCCCGCCCAGGAAGGGCTCGGAATAGTTATCTTTGATACTGTTGACAGCATTCAGGTTACTGACCATGTCGCCTGAGTCCAGAGCATATTGCCTGAGGAAAGCGTCATCAGTGGTAACGTAGCGGATAAGTTCCTTAACTGCCGCGACATTCTTGGTGCCTTTGTAAGCGCCGATCCAGGTGCCGCCCCAGCGATAGGGAGCAGGGCCGGGGATCATCGCCCAGTCGCCCGACGTATCGGGAGCATTGGTCTTGAGTACATAGTGGAGGCCCCATGTGGGGAGGAAATAGGAGAATACTTCAATTGACCTTCCGGTTTCATCCCTCAGGTCACCTTTCATACCGGCGGTCCAGCCTTCTGACCACTGACTAACCCGGCCTTCCAGCCGTTCGTCATGCAGGGTTTTGACCAGATCCAGATACCGATCCATGACCGGATCGATAACAAGTTTGCCATTCACTACCCACGGCTGTGAGCGGAGGCCCAGGAAGGGGAATTGCAGATCGTTAATGGCCGATACCACAACGCACGCGCCGTTGGACGAAGCTTTGAGCTGCCGTGCGGTTTCCAGGAATTTATTCAGGTTAGCGAAGTAGGTCTGCACGACT
>JAIRUN010000149.1 GCA_031254365.1 Treponema sp.
GAATGTTGTTTATCAACCAGCGTCCACAGCAAGGGGTCTCCTTCAAGGCACAGCAGCAGATCAAAAATAAAATTGGGACTTGATACGGCGGCATCCTGTATCCGCCGGGCCAGACTATCAGGCAGTTCCGCGCGGCGAATTACAGCGGCCAGGAGGCCGACCTCTACCGTGGTATTTGCCGGAAAATAGTTCGTTTCAGGCGGCGGTTGAATTTCGGCCTGCGGGGATTTTGAGCGGAAGCATGAAAGCACGGTGAAAATCATCAGGACAAGGCACAACGATTCCCAAAAACGCCTAAAAAACAGATTCATATTTCTATAATACTGAATTTATACAGACAATCAATTAGCCAGAGCAACAGCATTTACTTGTTTCTATTGTCAAATGCGGCATATCCTGCCAGATGAGAACCCGGCGGGGCCGCTAGCGGAGTGGCAAATATGCCTGTGGAGCCCGCCTGCTCAGCCACCTGACCACTTAATAAAATGATAACGTACTGGTAACAACCATGATTGGAAGGCGGGGTTCTTCATTTCTGTATTAAGTGGTCAGGCCATTTTTGTCCCATTCCCGCCGTTACTCCGTAGTCTGCTCCAGCGGAGAATTCCAGATATATTTGCCACTCCGCTAGCGGCCCCGCCGGGTTCCCCTCAAGCGACATATATCCCCATCACCATTACTCAGGGCAAATGCTGTTACCCTCTGTTAATTAGCCCTTGATGTTTTTCCCGCAACCTGTCGATAATAAAATGTAATGGCAGAAGAATTGGAATTAGTTGGCTTATTGGCGCAGGTTATCACTTCCTGGCAGGTAATAGCCGTAACCATAGCCGTTGCAATATATATATCCCTTGTTTCCCGTGTAACCAGCAGGCGCTACCGCCCCCGTTTGTCGCTTAAAATCAAGCCCAGACAGAAGAAATCCACTCCAACCGCAGCCGGTACAGATGTGGTGATAGAAGATAGTAACAGCGATCTGGGTCTCGAAGAAGCCGAAGATTAAACCCTCCTTAAAGCATTAAAGCAAAATCGCATATTCACCCCATATATACAGTGGAGGCAAATATGGCGGAACAAACAACAGATAGCACCGATCCCCTGAGCAGCGCGGTTCAGGCCCTGTTCGGGCTTTCGTACCTGTTTCCCTACCAGCGGCTGGTGGTGGCAAATATTCTGGAAGCGGCAACAGCAGCGGGGATTCCCCTGCATTGGCCGAGTATGGATGCCATAGAAACGCTGGCGGAAACCGTTACCGGGGCGGAATCGGCAAAGCCAACAGAGTTGGCGGAACCGGCGGAGTCTGACGATGGCCCATCTGACCGGGAATGTCTGGGCAGGCAGATTGTGATCCTCCCTACCGGCGCGGGAAAGTCCCTGTGTTTTCAACTGCCCGCCATGATCATGGAAGGGCCGACTCTGGTGATTTACCCCATTCTGTCGTTGATGGCAGATCAGGAACGCCGTTTGCGGGAGCGGGGGTTTTCACCGGTGATACTGCGGGGCGGGCAGTCAGCAGAAGAACGTGAGGAAATATGGAAAAAACTCCGTTCAGGGGAAAGTAAATTCATCATCGCCAATCCTGAGGTTTTGCTTACGCCGCAGGTAAAGTCCCAGTTTGAACATATCAAAGTTGTTCATATTGTGATTGATGAAGCGCACTGCGTCAGCGAATGGGGCGAAAGTTTCAGGCCGAGTTACCTTGAAATTCATACTATTATAAAAATGCTTAATGCTCCGCTTGTTACTGCGTTTACCGCAACCGCCAGCGCGCCGGTACTGGAAAAAATTCAAAAGTATATCTTTGGCGATCTGGACGCTCATCAGATTGTGGGGAATCCTGACCGGGCGAATATTACCTATACCGCTCAGGGCTGCATTGTGCGGGATATGGCGGTGCGGGATATGCTTATACAGAACAGCCGCCCGGCGATTGTTTTTTGTTCATCGCGGCCCGGCACGGAAAAACTCGCCGCATACCTCAGAAACGAGTTAAGCGATATGGGCATGAACTGGCATAATGAAATACGGTTTTATCATGCCGGGCTTGAACGTGAGGAAAAAACTGTTGTTGAAAAATGGTTTCTGCACAACAGCGAAGCGGTACTCGTGGCGACCTGCGCTTTTGGTATGGGCGTTGATAAAGCCGATGTGCGCACAGTGATACACCGGGATTGCCCGCCTTCGGTGGAAGCGTATTTGCAGGAATCGGGGAGGGCGGGCCGAGACGGGGCGCAATCAAAAGCCATTCTCTTGTGGGGGCCGGATGACGAGGGAATTCTCCGGCGGGCAAAAACGGAAACTGACCGGAAACGGCTTTCCGGCCTTTTGGATTATGCCCGTGATGTAACGGGATGCAGGAGGCAGGCCCTGCTAAAAATGCTTGATTATGATTCAAACGGCGAGTGTCCGCAGACTCCGTGCTGCGATGTGTGCGAAAAGCAGGCGCGCACTGCGCTGCGGGAAGAAGAAGCGGTATGTGATTTTTTCCGCAGAAACAAACGCCGTTATACGATAAACGAAGCCGCCGGAGTTTTAGCGCGGACCGAAACTGTCCATTGGTCAGAAGGAGAATCCGTACAGACGATTTTGTATCTTGTAAAAACCGGAAAACTCAAAAAAACGCGGAACATTTTCTGGAAAAATAACATAACAACCGGAAAATAACGCGGTTCTGCTTTTTATTTCAGCCGGGAAAGCCGGACACAAGCCTCTTCAACATCGTTGCGGTGGCCAAAAGCGGAGAAACGGATAAAACTTTCTCCCGCAGGGCCAAAGCCCGCGCCGGGGGTGCTAACCACCTGGCATTTTTCAAGTATTTGTGAAAACACTTCCCAACTGTCCCTGCCGGGAAAATGCGCCCAGATATATGGAGAATTGTCTCCGCCAATGCAGCTAATGCCCAGCTTCTCAAGAGCGCTGCGGATCAGTTTCGCGTTACCCAAATAAAAATCAGTAAGGCTGCGAATTTCTTTCAGGCCATCATCGTCAAGAGCGGCAAGCCCTCCGGCCTGAGCAATATTGGAAGCGCCGTTAAAAATGGTCGAGACAATGCGGCTCCAGTCGGCATTGATGCTTTGGCCTGATTCATATTTTAGTTCCATTGGAACCACTGACCAGCCCAAACGTACGCCGGTAAAACCAGCCGGTTTTGAAAACGAATTCACTTCAATGGCGCATTGCTTTGCCCCTTCAATATCGTAAATGCTTTTGGGAAGCGCCGGGTCGCGGATAAATTCGCTGTACGCCGCGTCAAAAATAATAACGGAACCTTTTGCGCGGGCCGCTTCCACGAGGGTGGCAAGCTGATCTTTGTTCGCAACCGCGCCGGTGGGATTATTTGGCGAACAGAAATAGACAAGGCCGTTTTGGGGAATGAGATCAAGATTGGGGAAGTAATTATTTTCTGCGGTACAGGGAAGGTAGCTGATGCCCGCATAGCCGTTTCCTGTCCAGCCGCCGGCAGCCCCGGTCAGCACCGAGCCGTCAACGTACACCGGATACGAAGGGTCCTGAACAGCGATCTTTACTCCCGCGCCAAAGAGCAGTTGCAGCCTGCCAATGTCGCACTTTGCCCCATCTGAAATAAAAATTTCATTCGCGGCAAATTGAGTCTTGTAAAAAACCGTTGAGATTTTTTCCCGCAGTACCAAAATCCCCTCATCTTGATAACCGGAATAGCCTTCTACCGTTCCCAGCCGCCGCGCCCCTTCCGTTAGACCCGTATTGATATGGGGAAGAATCGGCTCGGTGGTGTTGCCAATCCCCAAACTGATGATCTTCGCGTCAGGATGGGCCGCCGCGTATTCCCGCCGCCGTTTGGCAATTTCAGGAAAGAGGTATCCGGCTTTAATGTTCGCAATACATGGATTTCGCTGTATCATTTGTTCCTCACTTGAAATTTTTTAATCCGGAAATGTCCAGAGTGGCAAAATAGTCATCCACTGTTTCGGGCCGCCTGATCTGCACGATTGAACCGTCCTGCCGTAAGAGCAATTCCCCGCAGCGGAGTTTGCCGTTATAGTTAAAGCCCATTGCCCTGCCATGCGCGCCTGCGTCATGGATCACCACAAAGTCGCCGCCCGCGCCGCCATTGTCCGCAGCCGTGTCAATTTTCGGCAGCTGCCGCTGTACGGCGAATTTATCGTTATTCTCGCAGAGGCTTCCCACTATATCATACGTTTCACTTAACGGCGCGGCTTCTTTCCCCGGTATCGTTATGTGATGATACGCGCTGTACAGCGCCGGGCGCATCATGTCCGCCATGCAGGAATCAAGACCGATGTAATTGCGATAGATTTCCTTCTTATGAACCGCCCGCGAAACAAGCCAGCCGTAAGGCCCGGTGATTATCCTTCCCCATTCGGTGCGTATGCCAAGGGGATCAAGTCCCGCGGGCTTGATAATTTCGTTATATGCTATTTGAATCCCCTCCGTCAAAACCTGATAATCCACCGCTTCCTGTTCAGGCCGGTAGGGAATCCCCATGCCGCCGCCGAGGTTTACGAATTCAAGCCGTACGCCGGTTTTGTTTAGTACCTCAACCGCAAGTTCAAAGAGCATACGCGCCGTCTCGATATGATAGGGAATGGAAAGTTCGTTGGATGCCACCATAGTATGCAGGGCAAAACGCCCCGCGCCTTTTTCTTTGAGCAGGCTAAAGCCCCGGATGATCTGTTCGCGGGTAAGGCCGTACTTTGCCTCCTGCGGCTTACCGATGATGGCGTTGCCTTGCTTGAGCGGGCCGGGGTTGTAGCGAAGGGAAATCAGTTCCGGCAGCCCGGCGGTCTTTTCAAGAAATTCGATATGGGTAATGTCATCAAGGTTAATCACCGCGCCAATTTTTTTTGCGGTTTCATATTCTTTTGCCGGAGTTTCGTTGGAGCTTAACATTATGTCCTCGCCCTTTATGCCGGCCATTTCAGCTAACAGCAGTTCGGAAAAACTGGCGCAGTCAGCCCCCAGGCCTTCAGATGCGAGCATTTTCAGGATAAAGGGATTGGGCAGAGCCTTGACCGCGAAATGATTTAAGTATCCGGGAAAGATAGAATACGCCGCCTTGATCCGGCGGACATTTTCGATAATGCCCTTTTCATCGTATAAATAAAACGGCGTTGGATACTGCCGCGCCAGTTTTTCAAGATCAATCCTGGCAAGCGGAAAATATTTTCTGTTCATTGTCTCAGCCCAAATACCCCTGATGCTTCAAAAGTTCCGCATTGAGAATACCGCCTCCTGCCGCGCCGCGTACCGTGTTATGTGAAAGTGCGGTAAAGCGGATGTCAAACACGTTGCAGGGCCGCAGTCTGCCGATTACCACTGCCATTGCCTTGTCAATATCCCGATCCTTGCGGGGCTGGGGCCGATTGTTCTCCTCGCGGTAAATAATCGGCTGCACAGGGGCCGATGGCAGATTCAATTCCTGCGGCAAAGCCCTGAATGCGGCCCAGATTTTTTTTATTTCGTCTATCGAAGGCTTCTTCGATCCGAATTCCAAACTGACGCAGGCCATATGTCCGTCAGTAACCGGCACACGATTGCAGCAGGCGGAAATTCTCGGCAGTGCGGCGTTTTCAATCACCCCGTTTGTGATAGTACCAAAAATTTTGAGCGGTTCCTGTTCGGACTTTTCTTCCTCGCCGCCGATATAGGGAACAACATTGTCGAGCATATCCAAACTCGGCACGCCCGGATAACCCGCGCCGGAAACCGCCTGCATGGTTGTTACAATAAGCCGCTGTGCGGTAAAGCCCGCCAGCGCCAGCGCGTGCAGCGGGGCCATATAACTCTGAACGGAACAATTTGGTTTTACCGCGATAAAACCCCGATCCCAGCCGCGGGCCTTTTGCTGCACGGGGATTATATCCGTATGATGGTGGTTTATCTCAGGTATTAAAACCGGCACATCATCTGTCCAGCGGTGGGCCGACGCATTGGAAACAACCGGAATACCCGCCGCGGCATAGGCCTCCTCAAGGGCGCGTGTTTCATCTTTACCCATTTCCAGCGCGGA
>JAIRUN010000096.1 GCA_031254365.1 Treponema sp.
CGGCTGGGTTCAGCGTACCTCAATTTTACGCCGCCGGAACTGGCGGAATTTGAGCTTGCCGCGGGTTTTGATACCAATGTGAACCGGGTGGAGATTTTGCAGTCCCCTGCGCCGCTCTACCCGGCCTACAAGATGGCCGAGGTTATCAGCCGCTTTGGGATCGAAATTGCCCTGCTCTGCGTTCCGGTTCACGCGGCGCAGACCGCCGCGACTCAATGCGCAGCCGCAGGTATACGGGGCATTTTGAACTTTGCGCCGCTTGCGCTGGCTCTGCCTCAGGATATTGCCGTGCGCAATGTATACGTTACCAATGAACTGCGAAGTTTAGCGGTTAAAATGAGGTATTAAGCCAAAGAAGAACAAAGAGTTTGAAATTGGCTGAAAATATAGATGGAGGTCATCATGAAACGAATCTACAATTTTTCCCCAGGGCCTTCGGCTTTGCCGTTGCCTGTTCTGGAAAAAGCCGCCGCTGAAATGTGCGATGCCAATGGGACGGGCCAGTCGGTAATGGAGATGAGTCACCGCTCAAAAGACTATAAGCCCATCATCGAAAATGCCGAAGCCCTTTTACGGGAACTGATGGGAATTCCGGCAAACTACAAAGTGCTGTTTTTGCAGGGCGGCGCTTCCCTGCAATTCGCGATGGTTCCCCTTAACCTCGCCGCAGGAGAATCTCCTGGCAGCGGAAAAAAAGCCGCTTACATTGACACCGGCATCTGGGCGGACAAGGCCGTAAAAGAAGCGGCGAAATTCGCTGATGCGACAGTGCGGGCAAGTTCAAAAGACAAGGCCTACACGTATATTCCCAATGCGCCTTCTCCGTTGCCGGGGGACGCTTATTATCACATAACGCTGAACAATACCATTGTCGGCACAAAATGGGCGGAAATTCCCGACACAGGAAGTGTTCCGCTGGTAACGGATTTTTCAAGTTGCGCATTATCCGAGCCGCTGGACGTTTCCAAATTCGGCATCCTCTACGCCGGAGCGCAGAAAAATCTGGGACCTGCGGGAACCACGGTGGTCATTATCCGCGAGGACCTCATCGGTCACGCTCCGGCCTGGGTTCCGGCTATGCTCCGCTATGACACCCATGCGGGCGAAGGTTCCATGTACAATACCCCGCCCTGCTACGGAATTTACATGATTGGTCTGGTACTTGAATGGCTGAAAAATCTGGGCGGCATTCCGGCGATTGCGAAAATGAATCAGGAAAAGGCAGGCCTTTTCTACCAGTACCTTGAAAACTCAAAATTGTTTTACTCACCGGTAGAAAAGCCCTTCCGCAGTTTGATGAACATTCCCTTTGTCGCGCGGGTGGAAGATGCGGAAAAACGCACTGAACTGGAAAACCGTTTCGTCAAGGAAGCTGCCGCGACAGGACTGAAAAATCTTGCCGGACATCGTCTGGTCGGCGGAATGAGGGCCAGTATCTATAACGCCATGCCCATTGATGGAGTCAAGGCGCTTATCCAGTTTATGGAAAAGTTCGAGAAAGGAGAGTAAAAAAATGTTTCGTATCAGAACAATGAATAAAGTTTCCCCGCTTGGCCTGGAACTGTTTCCCAGAACCCAATACGAGATTGCCAGTGAAATACCCAACCCGGACGCGATACTGGTGCGCAGCGCTGATCTGCACAAGATTGAAATTCCCGATTCGGTGCTGGCTATTGCCCGCGCAGGCGCGGGGGTCAATAATATTCCCATAGTCCAATGCAGCGGCAAGGGAGTGGTTGTGTTTAACACCCCCGGCGGAAACGCCAACGCGGTAAAGGAACTGGCCATTGCCTCCCTGCTGATTGCGTCACGGGGTATTATAGGGGGAATTAACTGGGCTTCTTCTATTGCGGATAAGGCTGATGAAGTTCCTGATCTGGTTGAAAAGGAAAAGTCAAAATTTGAAGGGCCGGAACTGAAAGGTAAAACTCTTGGTATAGTAGGACTTGGGGCCATTGGCGTAATGGTGGCAAATGACGCGATTGCTCTGGGCATGGATGTCATCGGCTATGATCCGTATATTTCCGTTGAAGCCGCATGGAGTCTTTCCCGCGAGGTTGTCCGCGCGGACACGCTTGAGGGTCTGTTGTCAAAAGCCGATTACATCAGTCTGCACATCCCATTAAGCGATACCACCAAAGGCCTTTTGAACGCGGAAAAAATCCGCTTTATGAAAAAAGGCGCACGTATCGTCAATCTGGCCCGCGGCGGACTGGTTAACGAGGAGGACCTTATCGAGGCTTTGAATTCGGAAAAACTCGCCGCGTACATAACGGATTTTCCATCAGCGGAACTGCTTGCCTGCAAAAAAGCGATCTGTATTCCCCATCTGGGCGCGTCAACTCCCGAAGCGGAGGATAACTGCGCGGTTATGGCGGTAAAGCAGCTTATGGATTTTCTGGAGAACGGAAGTATTCGCAATTCGGTGAATTTCCCCCGTTGCAAACTGGATATGCGCGCCCCGTACCGCCTGCTTGTGTCAAACCGCAATATTCCCAACATGGTGGGGCAGATTACCACGATCCTCGCCGGCTCGAACATCAACATCACCGATTTGATCAACCACCACCGGGATGATTTTGCCTACAATATCATTGACACCGAGCAGAAAATCCCTGAATCGACTTTGGAACAGCTTCAGAAGATTGACGGCATTATCCGGGTTCGGACTATAGAAGGAAATTGAAAATCCCGTCTGAATGCGGTATATTGTGGTATATGGAGAGTACTTTGAACGATGTAAAAATTGAGTTAATTGTTCCGGTTTTTTTGGGCTGTCTGGTTTCCCTGATTCTCTGCGCCCTGCTGATGATACACGGGCCAGGGTCTTCACGTTATAGCACGGCGGAGAATCAGGAGATTTCATTGGAGGCCGCGGAAGAAGAGTCCGTTGAAATGTCCGGTTTTTTCGCGCGGGCAGAGCCGGAACGCCGGGACATAATCAAGGAACTGTACCGGCAGCCGGAAGCGCAGGGCTGGGTAACAGAATTTTTTACGGAGATATGCGCTTCCCCGGAAGTCGCCGCTGTGATTCTTGACAACGCAAATTCTTTTAACATCGCTCCGGCCCTGGCTTTTGCCCTGTGCTGGGAAGAAAGCCGCTTTAACCCCCGTGCGGTGAACAGCAGAAACCGGGACGGAAGCACAGACCGGGGCCTGTTTCAGTTGAACAATCATTCTTTTCCGCGTCTGGATGCTCAGGCTTTTTTTAATCCCAAAATAAACGCATGGCATGGCATGGGCCATCTGCGTCATTGCCTTAATACCGGCGGTTCTGAAATTGCCGCGCTGGCAATGTACAACGCCGGGACGGGACGGGTGAATTCTACCGGCACGCCCAGATCAACGCTGGACTATGTCAGCCGGATTCTGGAAAACCGCCGGAAAATCGAAAACCGGTTCGAGGAGCGGCTGAGGCAGGAATTGGGAATCTTCGCGGAAAATACTGATGCTATTGAACTGCCGGATATGGCCCTGTTGCTTGGCGGATTTACCCCGAAAATCACCGTGGCACAGCCGGTTATGCGTTCACGCTTTATACCGCTGATGCGGCTGGCCGGAAGATCCCAATGACGCGAATATAATTCGCGCTATCTCATGTCCACCCGTTGATCGTTACTCTGTTTCCGCCAATGTTTCTTCCACCACTTCTACCCTCGGCGGCGGAGGTGGAGCCTGAAAGAATATCCTGATATTCTCAACGTTTTCACGATGTCTCATTTTCAAAGTCAGAATCTGATCCTGGGCGTTGTATACCCAGCCGGATGAATCATAACGTTCAAATTGGGAATCTGATCTCCAGTCCATATTGTATATCTGAATTCTGTAAAGAGGCTGTATGCCCCGGAGCATTATAAAATGGCTTTCCCCTGCCGGAAAAGTAACCGAAATAACCAGTGGTTCGCCTTCCTGCGTAATGCTAATTGCCGAAGCCGCTGTCCATGCCCATATTCCCTGCGATCCCATCGCTACAGCACGGGGAAGATTCTCCCCGACATTCAGAATCCGGTACATCCTGGCAGTGCTGAGTCTGCCACCGGCCTCGGAAAGCTCACCGCTTTCGGAACGGATCAGAACGGCAGGCGCTGCGCCCGAATTGCCGCTCAGTGAAAGAGCTGAAAGTACCAGTGAGCGGCCCAGCCCTGCCCAGTCAATACTGCCGGTTTGTTCCGCCCATTCCCATACAGCCTTTCCCAGCCGCAGATTGAATTCGATATTCGCGCTGGTGTCCGCGAAAACAAAAACCTTGTCTTGCTCCCTGTGTATATTATCTGAAATGAACTGACAGGCATTTCCAATAAACTGCTCAAACGGATTGTCCCTGTTGGGCCACCGCCGGGCAAAATCAGCATAGCCTTCAAAAATTCCCGGACTTTTGTCAAGCGTCAACTCTGCGGGATCAATCCAGCGGACCAATTCCAGCCCCTCGTCAACAAGGCCGGAAAGCCCCCGCTCCGTAAGGTATTCAATAATATGATTTTCCATGAAGAAATCAGGAGACTGCTCATTGATCAGGCGGGAAATGCGGCCTGTTTTTTCCTGCTCCGCCGCTGTAAAAATACGGCGCGCCCTATCCATGCCGCCGAGATATACCGAGGATTCCCACCCGCGCTGTGTACCGGAAAGAAAAGCCTGAGATACTGAGGCAAGCGCGGGACGATAATTGCCGCGCCGTATCGCCTCTCCACTATAGGCAATTACCACATCTTCATCATTCTGGGATGATATATTCTGATTCCACCATGAATAGCTCTGATCCTTCCAGCGGGAAATCGCGTCATTAAAAACGAGTTTATCTTCCGTCTGGGGGATGGCAAAGTCAACCGGATTAAAAACCTGCCGCTCCGGTATCGCGCGATAAGAAGCAATCGGCGATCCCGGCTGTAAAACCAGTCGCCCGTTTTCCTCCCATCGCGGAGATTGGGTGAATTGATACTTCAGTCCATTATACACAATGGCAAGCCGGCCATTCTCGTTTTCACGGATAGATGAAGAGCGTCTGGGCTTAAAGGGAATCTCCACGCCCGAAACGCCCTCTGGAAAGACACTGCTGATCCGCAGTTCAGGGCCGCCTGAATAGCGGACGCTAAAGGCAAGTTCCGTCCCGCCGGGCAGCAAAAACCGCGCTGTATCTGCCTCAAGGATCATGTATTCCGGCAGCGCTGTCCGCTTTCCGCCTTCCGCGTCAAGCAATAAAAAACCTTCGCCATCCCGGTCATCAAGGAGAAATTCAAGTCCGCCAAAAAAGATACTCACATCGCCTGACAACGGGCGTTCCTTGACAGAGACCCCACGCTCCGATGACAGCCAATAACCGCTGATCAACATGGGGCCGACACGCTGGGTAAACTTTCCCTTTTTGGTAAACTGAACCGCCCCCAGCAGTACAAATACCGCGCAGTACAGGACAAAAAACCCTGCTATGCGGGGAATAACAGGTTTTCTCATATACTCCTTTCCATAAATTATAAATATTGTATACTAAAAAATATATGAATACCAGTTCCCGGAAGCGGGGCGGATTTTTCTTTTCTTTATTCGCCTGTATCCTTTTTTTCACTGCCGCGCAGACGCTGTACAGCCAGACAGTCAGTTCAAATACCCAGGCTATTTTGACCGAAGTTTCATTGCTGCTGGCCCGCAGGGATTATCCGGCGGCCCTGACTCTCTTTGACCAGATTGAACAGAGCGAAGCCCAAAGTACGGAGATACAGTTGCTGAAAGCAGCCGTGCTGAATTCCGCCAGACGCACTGCCGAGGCCCGCGCCATTGCTCAGGGTATCCTTGTACAGGAGCCCAGCAACATTGATGCCCAAATGATGCTGGCCGCCTGCGCCGCAATGGAAGGAAAGGATCGTGAACAACGGACGACTTTGGAACGGGTGATTAGAGCCGATCCCGGAAACGTCAAGGCCCTGAGCGATCTTGGCTATATTGCGCTGACCGCCCAATCGCTGCGGACCGCGGGGAATTATTTTGATCAGGCGCTGGCTGTTGATGGCAGCTACGGCGATGCGCTGGTAGGCCGGGCCACTGTATACCGCTACAACCGCGATTCCAGAAGAGCGGAGCAAATGCTCAATCACGCGATACGGCTCTATCCCCAATGGGCCAACCCTCTGCACGAGCGGGGCCGGCTCTACAAGAGTACGGGATTCACCGCAGACGCTTTGGCGGATTTTGCTGCGGCAAAAAGGCTCGCCCCGGATAATGCATGGATCATTGTGGATTTGGGTACAGTTCTGGTTGAACTCGACCGCAAGAGCGAAGCCCTCGCGGAATTCAACACGGCCATTTTGATTGATCCAAATAATTTTCTTGCCTATGTGTATCGGGCGGGCATTAAAGACGATGCCGGTGATTACGCCGCCGCTGAAAGCGATTACCTTACTCTGACAAGACTCAGACCGGAATATTATTTTGCCTACGAGAGTTTGGGCATGATCTATATGAGAAACCAGCAGTGGGTCGCGGCGCGGGACGCGTTTCTGGCTGCATACAGACAAGCGCCGCGGGAATACAACTATGCCCTGCTTGCCGCAATGAACTGGATGCGCGGCGGAAGGCCCAGCGATCCAAAACAGTTCCTGGCTCAGGTGCTGCGGACTGCCCCGCGCGATTCTGCGGAATGGTATATGCTGAGACTGTATCACGATCTGGCTGGTGACGGCGATGCCGCCGTGCGGATTGACAGAGAACAGAATCTTGACGCAAAATCGAAAATGCTTTTCTATTTGGCAAATTACTACGATATTCGTGGGAATAGAACCCTGGCGGACAGATACTTTCTGCAAGTACAGGAAATGAACCGCTACATGACTTTTGAGTGGCGGATCAATGAGTTGTTCATTGAACAACGCGGCATCAAAGGATTTTAGGAGATAAAAAAACAATGAACTCCAGCAGTGTACGCATTACATTGACCGGCAGGGACATTCATCTGATCGGAACTGCCCATGTTTCACGGGAAAGCATTGACGAAGTGGCGCAGGTCATTCGGGAAGAACGGCCCGATGTGGTCTGCGTAGAACTGGATGAGGGACGCTATTCTTCGATCACTCAAAAGGAAAGCTGGGAACGTCTTGATGTATCCAAAGTTTTCAAGGAAGGAAAAGGATTCCTGCTTATTGCCAATCTCGTGCTTGCCAGTTTTCAGCGGCGTTTGGGAAATGACCTTGGCGTAAAACCCGGCGAGGAAATGAAAACCGCCATAGAAACCGCCGGTGAATTGGGAATTCCCTATAGCCTTTGTGACCGCGAGGTACAGATAACCCTGCGCCGGGCATGGGCGCGTTGCAGTCTCTGGGGCAAGTGTAAGCTGCTCGCCGCTCTGTTTTCCAGCGCTTTTACCACAGAAAAACTCAGCTCCGAAGAAATCGAAAATCTTAAAGACCGCAATGAACTTGACGGCATGATGACTGAGCTTGCGAATTATCTTCCCGGCGTAAAAGAGACTCTGATTGATGAACGGGATCATTACCTTGCGGCGAAGATTTGGGCCGCAGCGGATCAGACGAATCAGCAGCCCGCAAACGCGGCAGGATGCCGCGCTGTGGCGGTAGTCGGCGCGGGTCATATACCGGGCATTCAGTCATGGCTCGAAAAATTCGCCGCAAATGAAAAATCCTGCGATGTTGAAGCCCTGGATATTATTCCCCCGCCCGGCTTTCTCTCCAGAGGGGCAAAATGGATTATTCCCGTTGCGATCATCGCCCTCATCGCTGTTGGATTTTTCCGTTCAGGCGCTGATCTCAGTTTAGCCATGATGAGCCGCTGGATTTTGTGGAATGGTTCGCTTGCCGCGCTGGGCTGCCTTCTCGCACTCGGTCATCCTCTGGCGATAGTGGTTTCTTTTTTGGGAGCCCCGTTCACAACGCTTATCCCCTTTATCGGCGTGGGGATTCTTTCCGGTCTGGTTCAGGCAAGCTTCCACAAGCCCCGCGTCTCGGATGCCCAAACCATTTCAGAAGATGTCGCTACACTGAAAGGTGTCTACCGTAACCGGATAAGCAGGGCCCTCCTCGTGTTCTTCCTTTCCAGTCTGGGCAGTTCTATCGGAACCTTCGTTTCAATTCCGGCAATCGCGGGGCTGCTGGTTAAATAGGTTTGTCTCGGTTGTATAATCAATGTCCGGGGAATATACTGTAAAAAATGGACGGCTCCTGTTTTATAGAAGACATCTACCCCCGGCAGACGCTGTATGCCATTACTATCAGATCACCGATTGCCTGCGGGCGGCTGAAATCCATTGAATGTCCAAAACTCCCCAATATTTATACACTGATCACCGCAGCGGATATTCCCGGTAAAAACCGGCTGGAAGACACTGATCTCCCCATCCTTGCCTCAGACGCGCTTTCCTACATTGGCGAACCGGTGGGCCTGCTATTGGGGCCGGATAAAAATACGCTGGAAGAATATGTGCAGCAGTGCAAAGTTATCGCGGAAGAAGAAACGCCGTCTTTTTCAACCCATTATGCCGGTGATATGGTCATTGCCCGGAGAAATATCCGCATCGGGGAACCGGAAGCCGCCTTTGAACGGACTACTTCTGTTGTGCGGGGTGACTACCATACGGGCATTCAGGAGCATTGGTATGCCGAACCGGTAGGAGCAGTCGCCCTGTTTGAACAGTCTGCCGAAGATGAACAATCCGCAGCCGCAGACTCTGCTGAAAAAAAGTCAGCCGCAACTCTGGTGGTGCATACCGCTACCCAGTGGCCCTTTCATGTCAAGCGCTCTATTGTTCAGACGCTCAAGTATGATCCCGCAAGAGTTCAGGTAGAACAAACCCAAATCGGCCTGCAAATGGATGGAAAACTCTGGTATCCCTCGCTCATCGCCTGCCACGCGGCGCTGGGGGCTCATCTCACCAAAAAGCCGGTACGCCTGATGCTTACCAGAAAAGAAGATTTCTGTTTTTCACCAAAACGTTTTGACTCGGAGATTAGCATTACCAGCGTGCTGAATGAAAAAGGCGAAATCACCGGAACCGAGATCGATGTTTGTGTTAATCTGGGCGCGTATGGGGTAGGCGCTGCTGAAATGCTTGACCAATCCTGTATGGGAAGTTTGGGGGGCTATTATATAAATAATCTGAAGCTGTCAGGCGTAGCGCTTAAAACCAATATTCCGCCTCAGGGGCCCTTTTCCGGCTATGGTCTGGCTCAGGGTTTTTTCGCAATGGAGCGGCATATTTCCCATATCGCCGATACGCTGAAACAAAATCCGGTGGAATGGCGGAAGAACAACGTGCCGGGAACCGGAACCCTTCCGCTGGGCATGGGGAGTAGAAGCAGCGCCAATGGGAATCAGTTACTGGATGCCGCTGTTTTGATGAGCGACTATAATCGTAAATGGGCGGCTTATGAACTGCTCAGGCAGAAGCGGCGACAGCGTTTTCTGGAAGATTCCGCGCCGGATAGCTGGGCGGAAAAGGGCGAGACTCTCCGGGGTGTTGGTATTGCTCTGGGCTGGCAGGAAAGCGGCCTCCTGTATCCGGGCGCGGACAGGGGCAATTACGGTATTGAGATGACTCTGGAAAAAGACGGCTCGCTGCAAATTAAAACCAGCGCGCTTGGTTCCACTGAAGATCGCCGCAGCCTTTGGGCCGGTATCGCCGCGGAAATACTTTCCATTGATGCCGCTTCGGTGCGGATCAGCAGCATTGATTCGCCTGACTCCGGACCATGTTGCGCCTCACGGACTGTTACCGTACTTACCAAACTGGTGGAGCATGCCTGTCTTGCCATACGCAAACAGCGGTTTCGGGACCCATTGCCCATTACCGTGCGCAAGAATATCCGGCCCCAGAAAAATTCCGCTCTGGAGGCGGTATTTCCTCCGCCTGAGGGCATGACGCTTGACGCGGGCAGCTTTTCCAGGCCGGGCTGGGCCGCGTCAGTTGTTGAAATTGAAATAAGTCCCATTGAATATATTCCCAAAATCCGGGGAGTGTGGTTATGCGTAGACGGCGGCAGAATCCTCTCGCAGGACGGCGCACGCAGAAAACTTGGAGCGGCGGCAGTGCAGGCGCTGGGCTGGGCATACCGTGAGCAGATCAGCTATGCTAATGGCATAATCAGCCAGGAACAATTTGAAGCATGCGACATTTCCGGCCCTGTGGAAATACCTCCGATCTATATTGATTTTCTGGCAACCGGTGCCGAGGAGCCAAAGGGTATCGGCGGCCTTCCTTTTAATTGCATACCAGCCGCATATATGCAGGCTGTTTCCCAGGCAATGGATCATCATTTTCAATCGATCCCCCTCGCGGCGCAGGATATTTGGGAAGCGGAGAAATTCAGAAAAGCGGGGAATGTCTTATGACCATTAGCTTTATTCTGAACGGTGAAGATGTGGTGATCCGCAGCGAAGCAAATGTGCGGCTGATTGATATACTGCGGGGGAGCTTTGGGCTTTTGGGGGCAAAGTCCGGCTGCCTCACCGGAAAATGCGGGGCCTGTACGGTGATATTCAACGGCAGGGCAAGCCCGGCCTGCCTGATCCCCGCGTTCAGAGTCAGGGGCAGCGAAATTATTACCATTGAAGGCTTTTCCCAGACAAATGAATACCATGAAATCATGCTCGGTTTTGCCGAGGCCCAACTGGAAAATTGCGGCTATTGCACAACCGGAAAAATATTATGTGCTGAAGCCCTGCTGGAGCGGCATAACCGTCCGTCCAGAGAAGAAATACTTGCCGGATTCAGCGGTATAAAATGCCGCTGTACTGATCCGGAGAAACTCGTGGAAGCCGTCAATATAACGGTTGATCTGCGTCAGCGGAGGCATTATGGACGCTCCGCTTAAACAGGTATTTTTTCCGGCCAGTTTTCAGGAATTGTTTAGCGTCTGGAACCGTTACCCCGATGCAGTGCCATTTGCCGGGGGAACGGGTCTTATTCGCAGTCAGGGCCGGCAAACATTTGAGCTTCCGCCGATCATACTCTGTCTGGATAAACTCGAAGAACTCCGCCGTATCAGGCGTTCCGAACGCTATCTGGAAATCGGCGCGATGGTAACGCTCAACCAAATCATCCGGCTGGGAAAGATCGTCCCCGAAATTCTGACCCGCTGCCTTGAAAACATCGCCGGAGTACAACTGCGCAATATCGCTACCATCGGCGGTAATATCTGCTCCCCCTCACGGCGAATGGATTCTACCGCTGCCCTGGCCGCCCTGGACGTACAGTTCGAATTGCGAAACGCCCAGTCCTCCCGCTGGATTTCGGCATCCCGTTTTTTTTCCCTTCCCGGCCTTACGGCGTTTAAGTCCCAGGAACTGCTCACCCGTGTCAGGATACCTCTGGATCAGTGGGATTATTCGGCATATAAAAAATTCTCCGGCCAGGACGCAAGCAGAAACGCCGCTATCTTTATGATAAAAACCCAAAAAAGCATACTCACCGACCTGAGGGTAGTGTATAAAACCAGTACATTATTGCGGCATAAAGAAAGCGAAGCGCTCCTTATCGGCAAACAGCTTCCCCTCAGCCGCCGGAACATCGCGGATTTCACCGGGCAGTGGGGGAACTTCCTGTCAGATATAGGGAATTTGGACGATCTCTCAAAAAAAGAGCTGCTTAATTTCATCGAATTCCATATCCATAATCTGGCTGAATAGCGGTAGCCATGCCGCCTGACAGCTTGAATAATTTTGCTGTACCGCATATAATGAATTCAGAGGATTTACCCATGAAGCCGTGGTTTATAATAGTTGTTTTTCTGTTGTTCAGTATTTTTTCGATCAATTCCCAGGAGATCATTACCGCTGAACGCTACCTTGAAATGATGTCGGAGCGTTATAGCGGCGTACAGGACTATGAGGCGGATATTATTATCCGTTCCGGCACTAGCGATATGATCGGAAAAGTAAGTTTCCTGTCACCGGCTTTCCTGCGCATAGATTTTACCATGCCGGCGGATCAGGTAATTGTGTTTAACGGCGAACTGCTGACGGTGTACCTCCCCGAATACCGGGCAGTGTTGAATCAGACCATTACCCAGAGCCGGGGTTCCGCTTCTTCCGGTGCTACCCTTGCCAGCGCTCAGGGCCTCAATCTGCTCAGGCGAAATTATGTTCCTTCCTTTGTTACCGGGCCGGAGCCGGTTCCGCTGGACACAGGTTCATCTGAGCGGGTAGTGAAAATTCGCCTTGCCCGGCGATCCGTTTCAGAAGGATTCCGCGAGATCATTCTGAGCGCCAATCCTGATACCAGATTGATCCGCCGTCTTGAAGGGCGGACTATTGCCGATGGCTTGGTACAGTTTGATTTTTCCAATATCAGAACAAATGTGGGGATTCCCGAATTGCGTTTTCTTTATGATTCCCCCGCGTCTGCCAATATGTACAATAATTTTCTGTTCCGGGAAACCGAATAGGGCTTGGGAGAAGCAATGATATCTCTGGGTGAAAAACTACGGACCGCTCGTGAAGCAAAAAAACTGAGCCATGAACAGGCAAGCAGGGACACTAATATTGCCATCCGCTACCTTGATGCTCTGGAGCGTGAAGATTTCTCCGGTTTTCCCGGTGAAACATATATTACCGGTTTTATCAGAAACTACGGCGCGTATCTGGACCTTGATACTCAGGAACTGCTTTCCCTGTACCGCGCTTTCAAAATTCAGGAACAGCCGGTTCCGGTTGAACAGCTTCTGCGGCCTCCGCCCAAATTTCCAAAAATTGTGGCAGCTATTGGGGGCGTTCTTGTCATCCTTGGCATTGGCGCTGCGGTATTCCTGCGGCTGAACCAGCCACCCGTAACACAAGAAGTAATTCCCGTCGTCCGTTCACCGGTGGAACATATTATGAGCGGCGATGCAATGGAACGCCGTTTTTACAAGGGGGATACGATTCTTGTTCCGGTTGGAACAGATCAGTACAAACTGGAATTGGTGAATCTGGGTGAAGTAGTAACGCTGCGCACTCCCCAGCGGACGATTATACTTGAGCTGGGTCAGGAAGTTAATGAAGACCTGAGTAATGACAGCCTGTCTGATTTACGGATAAGCGTTGCGGACTTCGCGAAAAACAATGCCGCTATGGGCGTTCTGCTCCGCTTTGAGATGAGCACAGCGTCAAGTACCGTAACTCAAAGCAATTTACCGGCAGAGGCCTCCGCTATCGCGGAACCATCCAATGCCACGGTAGTTTTCTCATCGCCTAACCCATACCCCTTTACCCTGCAATCAAGTTTTCAGGGTTACTGTATGTTCCGCTGGGAGATTCTTTTTGAACGCGACCGGCGGGACCGGAATGAACGTTACTTTCAGCGCTCAGACGAACTTAATATTCAGGCGCAGAACGGCATTCGTATTTGGGCTTCCAACGCGCAGGCGGCAAAATTCCAGGTCATCGGCGGCGGACGTACCGTTCCGGTGGAACTGGGCGGCGCGGGCGAGGTGGTGGTTACGGATATTCGCTGGGTACGTGATGATGACAACCGTTACCGCCTGATAATTGCCCGGCTTGAAACCTGAAATTCCTGATGTCTTTCCATGCGCTATTTTCTTGATCCTTTTGGCTGTGTAAAAAATCAGGTAGACGCTGAGAACATGATGGCCTTTCTTGACAATGCGGGCTGGGCCGCCGCGCCTGACGCGCAATCCGCTGATATTATTATCGTTAACTCCTGCGGTTTTATCGAAAGCGCCAAACAGGAATCGATTAACGCCGTGCTGGGCTGGCGCAAACTCTATCCCGGAAAAAAAATTCTTTTGGCCGGTTGTCTTGCACAGCGTTACGCGCAGGAACTTGCCGAATCCCTGAGCGAAGCTGACGGTTTTTTCGGCACTGATGATCTTTCAGGTATTGTTGAAGCGGCTGGCCGGGTTGCTGGTTTCATGTCAAATGCCGCACTGTCCAGCCAACCGCTATCCGGCTGTCAAATGACAGCTAACGCATTTTCAAGGCCGCTGCTTTCTCTGCCGGGTTCGGCTTATGTAAAAATCAGCGAAGGCTGCGACAACCGCTGCTCTTTTTGCGCTATCCCCCTTATCCGGGGCAGCCTGCGCAGCCGCGCCATACCGGACATACTTGCGGAATGTTGCGGGCTGCTGGAACGCGGCATAAAGGAACTGTGCATCATCGGACAGGATACCGGTTCTTTTGGAACCGATGGCCGGTTTGCTTCCGCTGAAAAAGCCGCTGTCTCCAGATTACCGGAATTGTTGGAAGCGCTTTCTTCGCTTACAGGCCATTTTTGGGTGCGGCTGCTGTACATTCATCCGGATAATTTTCCCCTGCCTATCCTCGACATTATGGAACGGGACAACCGTTTTCTTCCCTATTTTGACATCCCTTTCCAGCATGGGGCCGGGAAAATTCTTTCCGCGATGAACCGGCGCGGCACTGCGGAATCATACCTTGCGTTAGTTGAAACTATCCGCCGCCGTATTCCCGGTGCGGTACTACGTTCTACTTTTTTGACAGGCTTCCCCGGTGAAACTGAAAAAGACTTTGCCGCACTGCTTGATTTTCAGGAAAAAGCACGGCTGGACTGGCTGGGCTGTTTTGCCTATTCCCGCGAGGAGGACACGCCCGCCTATTCGATGAAAGGCCGCGTCTCAAAAAAAACAGCCGCAGAGCGCAAGCGTATCATTGAACAGCGGCAAATCCCGCTTACTGAAAAAAACATGGATCGCTTTGTTG
>JAIRUN010000150.1 GCA_031254365.1 Treponema sp.
GCCTTGCCTGACTGCTTGATCATTTTGGGAGAAACCCGCAGGTTTTCAATTTCCGAACGGACTTCATCGCCGGGACGAACCTGGCGGCGGAATTTTACCTTGTCAACAGTGGCGAGAAAAAACAGTGAACCGTCTCCCAGCACACCGAGTTTGCGCAGTCCCGCGCCGCCGGATTGGGCCATTGTCTCCACGAGGATCACTCCCGGCACTACCGGGTATCCGGGAAAATGTCCCTTGAAAAAGAATTCCTTTTCGGTGAAAACGTGTTTGGCAACAATTCGTTCATTGCTGGCTTCAACGATTTCATCAACAAACAGAAACGGCTCCCGGTGGGGCAGCAAACTTTCAATCTCGTTCATACTTCATCCTTATTATCTCACGCGGAGACGCAGAGTTGTTGTTCGAATTCTTTGCGCCTCTGCGCCTCTGCGCCTCTGCGTGAGGAAATTCGAAAAAAATCTTTTCTTAGCCCTCATATTTCTTAAAAACAACAACTCCGTTGTGGCCGCCGAAACCAAGCGAGCCGGAAGCGGCGGCGTTGATCTCGCCATACTGAACCTTGTTCGGCACATAGTCAAGGTCACATTCGGGATCAGGATTATCCAGATTGATCGTGGGAGGATAAAAGCCCCCGTTAATCGCAAGTATGCAGGCAATGGCTTCAATACCACCGCCGCCGGCAATACAGTGGCCGGTCATACTCTTGGTGCTGGAAACTTTCATTTTGTACGCATGATCCCCAAAGGCTATTTTAAGCATTTTTGTTTCAGTGGGATCGTTGATCTCCGTTGAAGTGCCGTGGGCATTGTAATACTGAATGTCTTCGGGCTTGAGACCCGCATCGGCAATGGCCTGTGTCACCGCAGTTGCGCCGCCCATGCCCGTGGGATCAGGTGATGTTATGTGATACGCATCGGCGGTTGCCCCGTAGCCCGCGAATTCGGCGATGATCTTCGCGCCGCGTTTTTTGGCGTGTTCCTCGCTTTCAAGGATCATAATACCCGCACCCTCGGCAATTACAAAACCATCGCGATCAGCGTCAAAAGGCCGCGATGCTTTTTCCGGCTCACCACAGCGCTTTGTTGAAAGCGCTTTGAGCATCTGGAAACCGCCGACGGCAAAGGGGACAATACAAGCTTCAGAACCGCCAGCAATGACCACATCGCAGCGGCCTGAACGGATAAGATCAAGCGCCTGACCCAAAGCATCAGTACCGGAAGCACAAGCCGTTACCTGGGTAAAAGCCGGTCCCTTGGTTCCGTATATCATCGAAACATTTCCCGCCGCTTCGTTTCCGATCATCATGGGGACGGTAAGGGGCAGCATTCGCTTGGGGCCTGAATCAAAAAGTTTTTTGAAAGATTCAGATACAATTTCAAATCCGCCGATACCGTTGCCGATAACAATGCCGGTTTTCCAGGGATCGCTTTTAACGGGCTTTTTGCCCTCCGCGTCAGTTTCGCCCATAAGGCCGGCTTCAATAAGGGCCTGCGCCGTTGCCGCCACCGCCAGTTGGGTAAAGCGGGCCATTTTACGGGCTTCTTTTTTGTCCATCCACAGGCCGGGATCGAAATCCTTGATTTCACCGGCGATGGTAACGTCAAAACCGGTTGTATCAAACTGCGTGATGGGACCAATTCCGCTTTTACCGGCCTTGAGGCCTGCGCAGAATTCTTCAACGGTATTGCCGATGGGGGTAACAGCCCCCATTCCGGTTACAACTACTTTTCTACTCATTTTTTACTCCTAAAAATACATTCCGCCGTCTACGGGCAGCACTTGTCCGGTAATATATGAAGAAGAGTCAGACGCAAAAAAGAGCGCCGCCTCCGCAACATCCTCCTGTTTCCCTGTTCGTTTAAGGGGGAGCGCGTCGATCATTTTTTGTTTCGCTTCATCCGGCACGGCCGCAGTCATATCAGATTCGATAAAACCAGGAGCTATGGCGTTTACCCGCACACTGCGGCTTGCGTATTCATTGGCAAGACTCTTTGTTACGCCGATAAGACCGGCCTTGCTGGCCGCGTAATTCGCCTGCCCGCCGTTGCCGTGAATTCCAACCACACTTGCCATGTTGATAATTGAACCGGCGCGTTTTTGAGTCATGTCCCGGCCCACAATGCGGGACAGGAGAAATGCCGCAGTAAGATTTATATCAAGTACCTTCTGCCAGTCTTCGATAGACATCCTGAACGACAGATTATCTTTTGTGATACCGGCGTTGTTTACCAAAATGTCAAAGCCGCCGGATTCTTTGAGGGCGTTTTTGGCAACCTCCTCCACTTCGCCTGTTTTACTCAGGTCAGCAACGACCCAGTGGAGTTTTCCCTGCGCCGCGTCAACTCGCGCTGAAAGATCCTCCGGCGTTTTGTAATCAAGCCCCCAGACTTCCGCGCCGTTTGCGATAAACAAATCAGCTATTGTTTTGCCGATTCCCCTGTATGCTCCGGTTATCAGAGCTTTTTTTCCGGTTAAATTCATTGTGTTTCCTCCTGTATGCGTAACGCTTACGCGCCAATCTTCGAAATATCTTCAAGGGTTCCGGCGCTGAAACATGGAATTTCACTGCCTGAATCCTTCCACAGTCCCTGAAGTACCTTGCCAGGACCAACCTCAAAGCACGCTTCAAATCCGCCAATGCTGCCGGCGTCAGCTGTAATTGAGGCCAGCTCGTCAACCCAGCGCACCGGATTGGTGATTTGGGCAAGGGCGAGTTTTTTTGCTTCCACGCCGGAGCTAATCCGTTTGCCCGTAACATTGGAATAGCACGGAAGCAGAGGATCATGAAATTTCGCCGCTTCAAGCACCGGGCCAAAGGCTTCAGCAACATCGGCGAGCAGCGGGGAATGGAAGGGGCCGGCAACCTGTAAGCGAATAACCCGTTTTGCCCCCGCTTCCTTAAAGCGGGTTTCCGCTTCGGTTAAAGCGGCGGCGGTTCCGCTGACGACTAACTGTTTGGGTGAGTTGATATTCGCCGCGTACAGGTCTTTCAGCCCGGCGGCGCTCCATTCGGCGATAAGTGATTCAACCTGCGCGGGCGCAAGCCCGACAATGGCCGCCATGCCCGGCGCTACCGCAGAATCTCCGCCGGCGGCTTCCCGCAAGCGGTCGGCATTTTTTTGCATGGCCTCGCCGCGGGCTTTTATTAAACGAAAACAATCAGCCGGACTGATAATGCCCGCGCTGACCAATGCGGCGTATTCGCCCAGGCTGAAACCCGCGCAGGCCAGGGGACTATAGCCCTGTTCCGCCAGCGCCGCAGCAGCGGCAAGATTTGCAAGGGTAATCACCGGCTGGGAAATATCAGTGCGCTTTAAGGTATCAGCATCTGAATCCCTCAGTAGCGCCTCCATATCCCTTCCGCAGATTTCCGAAGCAAGAGCAAAAAGTTCTTTGACAGCCTGAATACCCGCAAAAAAATCCAGAGCCATTCCCTGATACTGGGCTCCCTGTCCTGGAAACAGATATACGACATTGTTTTTCTTCACGTTTTCCGCCTTCTCAATAAAAATATTTTCTCATCTACCAGATGATTATATTTCCGCCATAAGTAAGACCCGCGCCAAATCCGACGGTCATTATCATATCGCCTTTTTTAAGTTGTCCATTCCGATTCAATTCGTCCAGCGCAATGGGAATCGTAGCCGCCGAAGTATTCGCGTACTCTTCTATATTGAGGAAGAATTTTTCCTCCGGGATTTTAAGCCGCTTCCTTGCAGCCTGTACGATTCGCGCGTTTGCCTGATGGGGTATAATCCAGGCAATATCGTCCGCCGTTATACCCTCGGCCTCCATCAACGCTGCCACCGTGTCCGTAACGGCCTTTACCGCGAAGTTATACACTTCCTGGCCGTTCATCTCGACAACGATTCCCTTTTCAAGAGTTTCACCTGCCTTGAAGGGATTGCGCGAGCCGCCCCTGCGGAACAGAAGGCTTTCGCTGCCTGAACCGTCCGAGCATATCATACTCCGAATCAGGCCCCGGCGCTGCTGTCCCTCTGAAGGGGCGGTAGTTTTTTCAATTACCGCCGCACCGGCCCCGTCTCCAAACAGAACGCAGGTTCCCCGGTCATTCCAGTCAGTAATTTTGCTCAAAGTCTCGGACCCGATAATCAGCGCACGTTTGCGTTCTTTGCTGATATTCAAAAGGCCCGCCGCTGTTTCAAGGCCGTACACAAAACCGGTGCATCCGGCGACAATGTCCATTGCCCCGGCCCGGTCAGCGCCGATTTTATCCTGCACAATGCAGGCTGTGGAAGGACATCCGAAAAAATCCGGCGTGGTGGTTCCCAGAATAATTATATCAATGCTTTTGGCCGCTTTTGCCGAGGCGCGATCCCGCTCTTCCCGGTTTTCACCGGAAAAACCCGCAACCATAGCCAGGGCGTTTTTTGATGCTTCCAGAGCCAGATCGCTGCATGAGGTATGCTCATCGGCAATATGCCGGCTTCCTATCCCCGTATGTGACCTGATCCACTCATCGCTGGTGTCAATCCGGGCCGCCAAATCATCATTACTCACTCGCCGGGGTGGTACAGCCTTTCCGGTTCCTATAATTTCAATAGCCATCTTGGTTTTTTATGACAAATTTCTTGGATTTGTCATACTCCTATGGTAACAAATTTCCTGATTTTGTCAAGATGTTTTTTTGACACTTTTGAGGGAAAAAGGTTGCAAAAGGCTGTTCAAAAAAAAAGCGGGGCCTCGTTTTCTGTAATATACAGAACACGGCCCCGCGGTTTACTTCGTTATCAGGCTTAACTCTATTCTTCCAAACCCAGGAATGAAACATCGGTAAGGGTAAAAACAGCCCTTCCTTCAGGATCGTTGATCTTGAGACACGCGCCATTTATCTCGCTTTTTTCCACGCTTTTAAATTCAGTCATATTAAACCAGACCTTGTCAAATCCGGTCATCAAATCGTTCTCAATAGGCCCTTTATCTATATTGCCTATAAAGGTTTCGTCCCCCCAGACAGCGCCAGGCTGATACACACACTGCCATGTAACTCCCACCGGCCGATCTACGGTAAAATCAATTGATAATTTGTCAAAATTACTTCCGGGTACAGGGAAATAAATATACAAATATTGTTCCCCTTTTCTTAAAGTTACCTGGTTGTTTCTAACCGCTATACCGCCTTCCTCTCTGGCAAGCCGCCAGGGTTTTCTTTCCTGCGGCCCGGTACTTATTGCGGTTGATCCTCCTGAGGCGCAAGCTGCCAGGAAAAGTGCTGTTACAAGCGCCGCAAATGTGAACAGTATAAATTTCTTCATAACTATACTCCTTGTTTTTTCCGCCAACAGACGGTTTTATTAAAGAAAGCCATTACCAGCATCTTGCAGTATTTTAGCAGTTATTTTGGATTCTGTCCATTCTTGAATAATTTATATACCAGCAATAAGAGATTGTAGTATATATATGGAAAAAACCTGAAAAATTTAAGCGGACTCTGAAAGCAATACCCTATCCATTCAAGGCCGTGATCAAAAGTGGCCCGTGAAGGATGTTTTTTCTGTTCCGCGAATACCTCGAACAGATCACTGCACCAGAGCCGCAGACCGCTGCCAAGCTGTTCTTCGTTTCTGGGAATCCACCATTCCCCGCCCCGGATGCCCTTGCCGGCCAGCAGCAATGAGGGCGAAGCCCTGCGAATGGCCTCAATGATGGCGGCTTCCTGATACCGCCTGAAAGAACCGGGGAAACGTCCCACAATGCGCAGCCGGGGAAAAGTCTCGCGGATGTTTTTTTCGGTTTTCGCGAGAACCCGCTTGCTGCCGCCCAAAAGATAGCTTGTCAATTCCCGGCTTTCCAGAATCGTGAGAAGGTTAATCACAAAGTCAAAGGGCATATAGCGAACCGCTTTTTTATCCAGAAGGAACCGGATGCCGCTGATTATGCTTTTTGAAATGGGAATAACCAGCGCGGCGTTCTGAACATAATGACGGTATTCCCTGTTGCGTCTGGCGCGGAGCAGATCCCAGAGGGAAAGGAGGACAATATTCTGTCCCTTGCCGGTGGCCAGAAGCTGATACACTACCGGGCCAAGCTGATCCGGAGCTACAATATCAATGGGAACTTTAAGCAGATTTACCCGTTCACGGGTTGGCGTTGTTTCAACTCCCACGAATCCCTCTCCAATAAAATAGTCCGTATTGCCGCCGCTCCATACAGCGCGGCGGTTTCGGTTCGCAGAACCGTGTTCCCTATTGTCAGGGGCTTGAAACCCGCTTCCAGAAAGCGGGAAACTTCAGCGGAAGAAAAACCGCCTTCCGGCCCGATTGCCAGCGCCGCCATTTCAGGAACACTATCAAGATACTCATGCAGGCTGACCTGTGCAAGGGGTAAATGATGAAACAAAAGGCCGAGGGCTTTTGGCTGCCTGTTTTTTAATTCTTCCCAGTACGCGAAAAGTTCGTCCATTGAAAGGGGCTGCCGGACAGCGGTGGCAATCGCCGAGCCGCTTTGCTGCCGCGCCTCTTTGATGATCCGCTCCCAGCGGGCAGTTTTACTTCTGCTTTTTGCCTCACCGCTTATTTTGGAAATCGAAAATTCGGACACAAAGGGAACGATTTCCGCAAGTCCCCCCTCGGCGGCCTGCCTGACAATCATATCCATTTTTTCGCCTTTTGGCAAAGCCTGAAACAAAACAATGGGGGGCGGAACATCGCAGACAGGCCCCTGCGCGTCTACTGTGACGTGACATTCACCGCGCAGAATTCCGCCCTCAACCGAACAAATTTTTATCAGCGTTTCAGCGCCTGATGGGAGCAGCGCGGGAAAAAATTCGCCGGGTGCAAGGCGGCGCACCCGTACAAGGTAATGGTAATCATCACCCAGAAGCCGGATTGTTCCGTCCGCATCCGGCGTTTGATTCAGTATAAACCGCTTCATGCGCGTAAAATCCGCCGCGAAAAACCGCCAGCCCGTAGCGGTTCAGGATGCCAGGGGCAGTGTTTCGGCTGCTTCTTCCTGCAATGCCCTGAGTGTTTTGCTGCTCTCCATCAGGCTGGGAAAACTGCCGCCACGGAGAATATTCACCGCTTCCTGCAACTGGACATCGTATTCCAGATCGTATACCGGCGCGATCTGCGTCCTGTTCTGCTCGTTGCGGATCAGCCGCTTGAGCAGGGAAATATCGATTTTATAATCCTGTTCCAGAGTCCTGGCAAAGGCATCGATCCTGGCGGCGCTTGCCTGGGGATTATCAGCGACAAACGAAGGAATTTTGTTGTCATTGATCAGGCGGTTAAGATGCTCCACATCCGCATCGGTGAATTCGGGGAATTTCACCTCACGATCCGGCGGTATGCCCAATTTGTCGATATTCACATCGCTGGGTGTATAGTAACGGGCGGTAGTGATTTTGAAGCCAACATTATTCAAAGGATAAACCTGCTGTACCGATCCTTTACCGTAGGTGTTTTCCCCCACAAGATAGGCGCGGCCCCGGTCTTTGAGCGCCCCGGCGACAATCTCCGATGCGGATGCTGAACCCCGGTTAATAAGTACAATAACGGGAATGTCCGCTGGAATCATCGCCTGACGCCGGGCGTTGAATACATGATTCTCCGAGGGTATTCTTGACTTGGTACTCACTACTACGCCGCCATCAAGGAACAGGCTGCTGACATCCACCGCCGAATTGAGCAGCCCGCCGTAATTGTTCCGCAGATCGAGGATCACGCTCCGGTAATTTTTCGATCTGAAATCGGCAATGGCATCACGGGCCCGATCCGCGGTATAGGGAGTAAAAGTAAGGAGTTTCAGATAGCCGATGTCACCTATCATGGCGTACTTGGCGGTGGGAACTTCAATAACCGCGCGGACAAGGGTAACGGGAAATTCCAGTTTTTCCCCCCGCCGGATCACCAGATAAACCTCAACGCCCGGCGTTCCACGCAGCCGCGCCAACACTTCATCCATGGTAAGTTTGTCCGTTGATTCGCCGTTTATTTCGATAATCAGATCGCCGGGATTGATCCCCGCCCGCCAGCCGGGGGTGTCCTCAATGGGGGAAGCCACCTCAACATAATGCGGCTTGCCATCGGAACGCTCGCCTGTGGGTTTGGAAATGTACAGCCCTACCCCGCCAAAACTCCCCTGGGTAGTGTCATTCAAATCGCTCATTTCCGATTCCGGCAGAAATGATGAATAGGGATCATTCAGGGCATTGAACATACCGTTCATGGCCCCTTCAAAAATCACCTGGGGGTCTACTTCCTCAACATAATGGCGCTGGATAAAATCAAACACATTCTGAATGATCGAAGTATATCTGCGGTTGCCCTGCGCGCCGGAAGACGAATCTCCGCCGTCCCTTCCCTGAGCCAGAACTCCGGGAACCGAGACAAAAATAAAGATCAAACAAAGCGCCGCGGTAGCGGCAATCCAAATCCATGAAAAGGGCAGTTTTCTGGAACCGGTATCACTCATGGCAAACTCCTGCAATTTGAGAATGGTTATTTTAATTATCTACAAATTGGCCGGTTTTCGCTAGGGGGACTGGATACTTTCGAAATATAAAAAAACTATGCTATAATCGTATGATAATCATATGGTTAAGGAGATAGGATGAAAAACCGAATGGCGCTGAGGGTCCTGGGCTGCGCCCTGAGTTGCATCCTGGGCTGCCTGTTCTTTGCGGGCTGTTCCATCAATACTTTAGTCGCAAACGCTCTGACCGGCGAGGGCAGTTCCAGTGTCTTTACCGGCGATTCAGACCCTGAACTGGTGGGCGATGCCCTTCCCTTCGCGATAAAGATGTACGAGGCCCTCCTTTCAACAAGCCCCACACATCAGGGGCTGATACTTACTACCGGTTCAATGTTTGTGATGTACGCCAACGCCTTTGTGCAGGGGCCCGCGGAACTGCTGCCCCGCAGCCATTATGAAGAGCGTCAAATGGCGATGGAACGGGCCAAAAAGCTCTATTTGCGGGGGCTTGATATCCTGTACAACGGGCTGGAGCAGAAATACCGGGGCTTTGGCGTGGCTTTTCAGCAGGGAACGCTCCCCGTGATGCTTGCAAAGATGAAAAAAGCCGATGTTCCCGCTCTGTACTGGGCGGCGGCAGGCGGCCTTTCAGCGTATTCCCTCAATCCCTTTGATATGGAAATGGGGGTGCGGGTTCCTGAATTTCTCGCGCTGGTAAACCGCGCCTATGAACTGGACCCGGACTTTAATAATGGCGCGCTGGATGATTTTTATCTGTTATTTCACGCGTCCATTCCCGATACTATGGGCGGGGATAAATCGAAGATCGAACCCCATTACCGTCTGGCACTGGAAAAAGCCGGCGGCCATTCGGCGGGCCCCCATGTCTCTTACGCGCAATCGGTCTCGATTCCGGCTCAGGATTATGATACCTTTAAGGTATGTCTGGAAAAGGCACTGGCTATAGACCCCGACGCGGACCCTTCCAACCGGCTGGTCAACATCCTGGCCCAGCGGAAAGCGCGGTATCTATTGGATTCCGCATATCTGTACTTTATCGATCTGAATAATGACTGGGATGATTAGGGAGGTTGAATGAATACGATAAAAATGAAAAAAAAGGGCCTGTGCGCCGCCATTGCGCTGATTATGCTGCTTGCCGCCGCCGGACCCCTCTGCGCGCAGCGGAAAATAACGATAAAACTGGCCTCGCTTGTTCCTGAAAATACCCCCTGGGGAGTAGCCCTTAACCGCATGGCAACCGAGTGGGCGCAGGTAACAAACGGCGAGGTTGAACTGGTGATTTATCACAACGGCGTTGCCGGAACAGAGGCGGAGGTTTTGCGGAAACTGAGAATGAACCAGATTCAGGCGGCGATTTTTACTACATCCGGATTAAGCTCCATAACGCCCGATGTGATGTCCCTCAGTTATCCCCTGTTGATCCGCAATGACGCTGAACTGGAAGCGGTACTGGCGCAACTCAAGAGCGAACTCAATGGAAAAATGGAACAGAACGGCTTTGTTACCCTGGCCTGGGCCAAAGCCGGCTGGGTGAAGATTTTTTCCAGAATCCCGGTATTTACCCCCAACGATATGCGAACCCAAAAACTGGGAACCAATCCTGAAGACCTGAAAATGATACAGGCATTCAGGGCTATGGGCTATCAAATGGTTCCGCTCAGTCTGGGTGATGTACTGGTTGCTTTGAACGGCGGCATGGTTGACGCGATTTATCAAAGCCCCATTGCGGTCGCGGCAAATCAGTATTTTGGCGTTGCGAGAAATATGTCAACGATAAATCTTGCCCCGTTCATGGGCGGCATTCTGATGAATCAAACCGCCTGGCGCAGAATACCTGACAGGTATAAAGAACAGCTATTGGCAATAAGCAAACAGGTTGAAAGCGACATAGACAACTCCATTTCAAGGCTTGAAGCAGATGCTATATCTACCATGGCCAGATACGGTCTTGTGATCAATAGCCCCAGCCCCGCTCAAATGCAGGAATGGTATGATGATCTGGCCAGACACGAAAGAGACTTGGCCGGCCCCATCTTCAGCCGGGAATTCTACCAAAAGATAAACGCGATACTTGCCGATTTCCGAAGGAACAACTGATACATGGCGGAAGAAGTTCAGGCAGAAGCGGCGGTTCTGGAACCGGCGAAAAAGGGGCCTCTTTTCTGGCTGCATTTTATTGAGGATATTCTCTGCATCACCGCGCTGGCCTTTCTCGTGCTGATCCCTCTGGCGGAAGCGGTGGCGCGGCTTCTGTTCAAAACCGGCGTACCCTCATCTTCCGGCCTGATGGTGCATTTTCTGCTCACCGCGGGCCTTTTGGCGGGGATGATCACTACCAGAAACAACAACCATCTTTCCATCGCTTTGTTGCAGTATTTTTCCGGCGATACGATCAAACAGCGGCTGCATATGCTGACCAGCCTTATCTCCGTCTGCGTGTCTACCCTCATTGCGTGGTCTTCGCTTTCTTTTATTAAAATCGGCCTTCAGGGGCATCTCATCGGTTTTATCCCTGACCGGGTTTTTGCCCTGATCATCCCCATTGCCTACGGCGTTATCGCGTTTCGTTTTGCCCGAATGTCAGGATTCAGGGGCTGGAAACTGGCGTTTCCCGCGCTGGCAATAATCGCGGGAACAGCGGCCTCATTTCCGGTGATCGCGAAATTTATCTGGGGCTTTGACCTGCCTGAGCCGGTCTTTGAGATATGCGAACGTTGCTACCTGCTGGCGTATTACAGCAAAATACCGGTATTGATCCTGCTGCTGCTCGCGGCGCTGGCGGGAACGCCGCTCTTTGCGGTGATGGGCGGAGTGACCGTACTCTTGCTCTTTGCCTCAGGCGGCGAAATGGATTCGGTTGCCGCGGATATTTATTCCGCCCTCACCAATAGAAATATCATAGCCATACCGCTTTTTACGCTGGTTGGTTTTTTTCTTTCGGAAAGCAGGGCGGGAGAACGGCTGGTCCACACGTTCCGCTGCCTGTTTAGCTGGTTCCCCGGAGGGCTCATTCTCGCTTCTGTGGTAATCTGCGCCTTCTTCACTTCGTTCACCGGGGCAACAGGCGTGACGATCCTTGCCCTGGGGGGAATTCTGTACAGTATCCTCTCCGAACATACGAACTACCCGCAAAAATTTTCAATCGGGCTGCTGACATCGGTAGGGAGTATCGGCGTACTCTTTCCGCCAAGCCTGCCCCTTATTCTGGTAGGGGCGACTACCCAGACCAATATTTTTCACCTGTTCATAGGCGGCATATTCCCCGGCCTGCTCCTTATGGCAGTGATGATCATTTTCGGCATTATCGCCTCAATACGGATCAAAATCCCTGTGGAGCGTTTTGAATGGCGAAAAGCCGCGGCCAGTCTCAGGGAATCGCTCCTTGAAATATTGCTGCCTATATTTCTCATTACCGGTTACTTTACCGGTATCCTCTCTCTTGTGGAGGTCGGCGCAGCCGGAGCGCTGTACATTTTTATTGTTGAAGTATTGATACACCGGGACATTAAATTCGCCGATGTCCACAAAGTGTTTATCAAGGCAATTCCCATCATCGGCGGCGTATTGGCGATCCTTGCCCTGTCAAAGGCTCTTTCATATTACATTGTTGACACCCAGGCCCCGGCGAATCTGGTAAAATGGATGCAGGGGACCATTTCATCAAAATTGGTGTTCCTTTTGCTGCTCAACCTCGTCCTGCTTGCGCTGGGTTGTTTAATGGACATCTTTTCCGCCATCCTCATTGTGCTGCCCCTGATTGTCCCGCTGGGTCAGGCCTACGGCGTTGATCCGGTGCATTTGGGGATCATCTTTATCACAAACCTGGAAGTAGGTTTTTTGACACCGCCGGCGGGACTTAACCTTTTCCTTGCCTCATACCGCTTTAATAAATCATTTGTGGACATCTGCCGCTATGTCTTTCCTTTTATGCTAATCCAGCTGCTTGTCGTGCTGATGGTGACATATCTGCCCTGGCTGTCAACGTTTTTGCCGAAGTTTTTCTAGAGAATACCCGAAAATATAAAAATACGAGGTATTGACATAGTGGTATATTATAAATTATAGTAGAATTAGCGTATGTATGGTATAATAATTGCAAGATAAGGGAGATTTCTAAAGGGGGAAATTTATGAAACTTAGAATCAAGCTCAGTTTGATGGTTATCTTACTGATTACCGCGATAATTGCCATTTTGTCTGTTTTTACCCTGACCCGCTCCAGCGGGCTGATAGTCCATGAAGCCGAAGAGTATGTCATGCAGATTGCCGAGACATACGCGGTCAGCCTGGAAAAGCGCTTTGAGTCGTATATACGCCCCGCCATGACCGTAGCCGAAGTTTTCGGCGAGTACCACACCATCCAGGTGGATGAGCGGCGGACTCAGTTTGATAACACGCTGAAAAGCATTATGACATGGAACGAGGATTATGTCGGAATGTGGACCGCCTGGCAACCCAACGCCCTGGACGGTCTGGACGCCCGCCACGGCCCTTACAACACCACCTTTACCCGGAAGAACGGGCCTATCGAAAAGCTGGATGAAGGTTTTGACGGCTGGCAATCCTACCTGAGCAATCTGATAAATTCCTCTTTCAACGGCGCGATTTCCGATCCGGAGTGGCGTATTGTAGGCGGCAAGGAAGTTCCGGTAATC
>JAIRUN010000028.1 GCA_031254365.1 Treponema sp.
GCCGCTTTCCTGAAAGACGCTTCCAAAAAAATTATTACCATTGGTACTGACACCCGCGCGCGGCGGCGTATCAATGACATTAACAGCATATTACAGGATTCAAAACTCCGTCCGGCAAACGGCCGTCCCGGCGTGGTTCTGGTACTGGGCAACGAAGAAAGCGGTCTGCCGCAGGATGTAAAGGATCAGTGTTCCTGCCTGCTCCGCATTCCCGGAACCGGCAACATCCAAAGCCTCAACGTGTCTCAGGCCGCCGCCCTTTTTCTGCATAAAATCTACGAAGCGTAGAAACAAGAATAACCACTCACTTACCCCGTGCCTTCAGAGCGGGGCTGCTGATTGACAGGGAGTTTATCACCCCTCTTTTCGCATAGTTATTGTGTTTTTGCCAAAAGTGAAACTGAGAAAATATATTTCCTGATATTTTCCCGCTTTCCAAAAAGTATAGGGTATACCTTCCTGCAACATTCCACGGTCTTCTATAAAGAATTTACCTTCTTCTGAATAACCCTTAAGGGCTACATCTTTGGTAAAATCTTTGAAGGGACGATCCTCATCATCTCCCCGATTTGGGGTTTGACCTTTGTGGAAATCCCAAATGATAATCCATTCATAACTTATCTCAAGATAACCGTCATAGTGGGGATCCGGTTCATGGAGAACCCATGTGCCGCGCAAGTCGTAGTTAAAAGTCTTGTAATCCCCACTGCTGTACCCGTCATAGCATGAAGTTATGAACAAAGCGGCTAACAGGGATAAACAGGCGCTGGTTTTTTTCCGGTTATTCACCTTACTTACTCCGTTCCAGTTTGAGCGTTTTTGTCGGCTGATCGCAAACTTCCGGCGGACCGAAATATTGGATCGAGCCGGGGAACATGAAGCTGGTTTTAACCGCCCATGTGTCCCGTGCTGCCGCAAATGTCTTAAATGGCGTGTCATTCAATTCAACCAGAGCCTTTCTGATTACCGGCTTTTGCGCGCCGTGGCGGTGTTCAAGGTTCATCATCATTGTTAAGGGAACGCCGCCGGCTATCCACTCGCGGGCCGGAGCGGTAAGGTTACGCACACTGGACAGGTAGCCGGTCAGTCCCGAAACAATCAGCACAAAGGCGCTGTAGCCCAGACTGTAGCAGTAGTCCGTATCAAAATTAGTGGGAAAGGCGCAGCGGCCTTCATACCCAAAGAAGTGGGCCAGTGCGCCGAATTTGCCTTTGTATACGCCGCTTGCCGCAGATGCGTGGAGTTTTTTCTCCACCATCTCGATCAGCAGCTTTTCGGTTTCGATTCTGGAAACCTGCACATTTCCGTGCGGATCACGATCCATGAGGAACTCTCCGGCAATCACCGGCGGCAAATTTTCGAGTATCTGGTATGAGGGCTGCGAAATGCGGCTCTTGAGCCAGCGCAGATGTTCGTTAAGCGAATCAAATTGCGCGAATTCCGCTTCACCACCGGCAATGGCATCGTTGAGTTCTTCAATGAGCTTTTTCATCTCAGGTATGAATTCAACCAGCCCTTCGGGGATCAGCACAATGCCGAAGTTGTCACCATTATCCGCCCGTTTGATAATTGAGGCGCAGACTTGATCCACTACCTGATCCAGTGAAAGTCCCTTTGCTTCGATCTCCTCGGAAATCAGGCAGATGTTGGGCTGGGTTTGCAGGGCGCACTCAAGGGCGATGTGGCTCGCGGCCCGGCCCATGAGTTTGATAAAGTGCCAGTATTTTTTCGCGCTGTTCGCGTCCCGCTCCAGATTGCCGATCAGTTCGCTGTAGGTTTTGCAGGCAGTATCAAAGCCGAATGAAGTTTCGATGTACTCGTTTTTCAGATCGCCATCAATGGTTTTGGGACAGCCGATAACCTGAATGTCAGAACCCTGCTCCAGAAAATATTCAGCAAGAAGCGCGGCATTGGTATTGGAGTCATCGCCTCCGATGATCACCACCGCGTTGAGGCTGAGTTTTTTCGCCGTCTCCAGTGAAGCGGCAAACTGTTCGGGTGTTTCGATCTTGGTTCTGCCTGATCCGACAATGTCAAAACCACCGGTGTTGCGGTACTCGTTAATTATTTCATCAGTGAAAGCAAGCGTCTTGTTTTTAATAAGCCCGCCGGGGCCGCCCAAAAAACCGTAGAGTATTGAATTGGCATTGCCTTTTTTCAAACCGTCGTACAGGCCGGCAATAACATTATGTCCTCCCGGAGCCTGCCCGCCCGACAGTATAACCCCAACTTTGAGTTCCCGGTGAACATGGGGATTGTTCCCTTTTTTAAATGTTACCAGCGGTTTGCCATAGGTAATTTTGAATATTTTTCTGAGTTCTTCCTGATTCGCCACGGACTCCGTGGGCGTTCCGGTTTCAACGGCAATATCGTCAATAGAAGCTGACAGGCTGACGGGAAGTTTTGGTGTGTAGGCATACCGGGCCTTTTGTAATGCGGAAATGTCCATAATGTCTCCTTGTCTTATCGTATCAGAATAACAGGGTTCTTTGCAACACAGCGCGGCGTTACGGGTATTTTTTCTTGAAGCCGCTTACCCGTGCCGAAGCGGTAATGTTAAGCGGTGACTGTTCTCCGCGGATCAGGTAATGGTAGCCGATACCGGCGATCATCGCGCCATTATCGCCGCAGAGTTCCAGTGGCGGAAAGACGCAGCGGAGGTCCTGCCGTTCTGCGAGGCGGGCGCGGAGGTATGAATTGGCGGCAACGCCGCCGCCTGCCACAATCGTTGAAAGGCCGGTATCTTCCGCCGCATTGAATAAAGCCCGCAGCAGAATCTCAACCGCTGTTTTCTGAAAAGAAGCGGCAATATCCTCCGGTTTTATGTCTCTGTTTTTTTCTACTCTGAACATTTCCAGTTGATTAATTACCGCTGTCTTTAATCCCGAATAGGAAAGATCGTAGCGATGTTCCCCTTTATGCAAATTCGGCAGCGGAAAACGGAAGGCCCCGCTGTCGCCGGATTGGGCCATGCGGTCAATCACCGCGCCGCCGGGGTAGCCAAAGCCGTAATGTTTCGCAACCTTGTCAAATGCTTCGCCAACTGCATCGTCAATGGTGGTTCCCAGCACGGTGATGTCATCAAAATTATCCGCCCGGCAGATAATGCTGTGCCCGCCTGAGACAAGCAGCCCCAAAAACGAATATTCCGGCGTATTGTTATGCGCAATCAGTGTATCCGTTTCAAGCCGCGGGGCATAGAGGTGGGCCAGCATATGGTCAACGGCGATCAGGGGAATGGCTTGCGCCCATGCAAATGCCTTGGCAAAGGAAAGCCCCACGAGCAGGGAACCCAAGAGGCCGGGGCGGGTGGTAACCGCAACCGCGTCAATATCTTTCGGAACAAGGCCCGCTGTGTCCAGAGATTCCTCTACGACATTGTAAATCCATTCGGTGTGTTTGCGGCTGGCGATTTCAGGAACCACCCCGTTGTACGCCGCATGAAATGGAATCTGGCTTGCCACTACATTGGAGAGAATTTTTCTGCCGTCTTCCACCACTGCGGCAGCGCACTCATCGCAGGAGGATTCAATACCCAGTACCTTCATAATTGTCCGCTTGTTTTTTCCGCTTAATTTTTTACGCCCGCAATATGCGCGGATGCGCTGCTGAAAGTATAGCCTTGTTCGGTGAGGCTTGGGTAGAGTTCTAAAAGCAGCGGGGCCAAATCAGGCGACCAGGTGTGACCAATCATCACCACGCTGCCCCGCTGTTCTGTCAGGGCAAGGCCGTCCCTTATGGAACGGCTCATCGCGTTTTTGTTCTGCTCATTATCAATAAAAGTATTCCGCTCGCCGATTTTCATGCCCATCTGTTTTGCAACAGCAGGGGCCGCTGTTTCGGCGGTGGTTCTGGAATCAAGAAAACAGATTCCCTGTTCGCGGCAAAAGGCAAGTATCGTTTCCATTGCGCCTTGATCCATTGTTATCTTCGATCCCTGATGATTATTCATTCCCGCAATAGGGCCGATTTCCGCTATGTTCCGCCTGAGTATTTCCCTGATTTCAGCGGCGTTCATTCCCGTATAGATCGCCCCCGGCCCCGGCGCTTGTCCTCCCAATGCTTCCATTGGCTGATGGAGGAATACCTCTTTGCCTGCGGC
>JAIRUN010000048.1 GCA_031254365.1 Treponema sp.
AGGGCAAGCCCTGCTTTTAAGGTATGCTGCCCATTCAATTTGATTCTGCCCAGAGCCGAAATATCCCAGCAAAAATCAAACACCCGGCTAAACTCAGGGGCAAAGCAAAAATCCATTTCTTTATCGCTTATCTGAAGGTCATTGCCATGCAAATTCCATACCAAGACGAGAAAAACCACCAGAAAAAACCGTTTTTTCACACAAATCCCTTAATTTTAACCATTGTACTTTAATTTTAACATAACCACAATGGTTAGCAGCGGATTATATGGACACAAAAAAACCGGGCTGAAATGCCCTAAAGTCTCACGCTAACCAAGCCGATACTAAAGAAACCGGGAGGGGCAACCTCTCATAATCAGACGGTGCGCAGCGGGCTTTGGCCCAGACGTCCAGGCGCATCGTCTTTTTTTTTCCCTTTTTGAAATAGTCACATTTTCCCTTTTGAAATAGTATACTTGATGTATGGGAAACTACCTTGCGCGATTTACCGATACGGCGCTGCAGAACCGGTTCCTCGTAAAAATCGACCAGCATAACCTAATGCCAAACCCAACAAAAATGTATGCCTGAAAAAATTATTTGGGGGCCTGACTGAGGGGAGCCCGGCGCTAGCGGCAGTGGCAAAAATCTGGATGAATCTGCCTGCGGAGCCTCGTCTGGCCCTTCCCCTGCAACCGGGTATGTGTCTTGGGTAGTCTCCTCCGGCAGAGAACTCCAGACAATTCTTGCCACTGCCGCGAGCGCCGGGCTCCCCTCAGTCGGCCCAAAAAAGGTGTCAGTCACCTTTTTATAGTCAGGCAAGAAGATATGTTAACCATGTTTTAAAAAGGTGACTGACACCTTTAATTGCACAACCAACAGGGTTTTGCTAAACTAAAATCAGCCTGATTAAGAGGAGCATATGTCATGAAACAATTATTCATTTTTGTAAGTGCCCTGCTGCTTGCGCTGGCCCTGTTAAGCTGCCCTTCGGAATCGGAAAAGGTCGAGGAAGAAACTTTCACGCTAGACGAGCGGCTTATTGGCGGTAGGTGGTTTGAATACGCATTCTTCCCCCCTGGCTATGGCTACTTGGTAGATTATTATCTTCATTCACCCGGCTATTATGAATTCCGTGATACCACCCCTTGTCCGTCAATGATTGCGGAGAATACAAAATTGGTCGGTGCATTGATGCATGACTACAGTACTATCTATTTTTATGGTACTATCGATTATATAGGAACTGGTGACGGTGACAAGTTGTATTCAAAAGATGGCGATATTTACTGGTATTGCGCTGAGAGAGACATAACAAGAAAATTGATGAAATATGAGTTTCACGATGAATATCCGTATCCTGGGTATTTATTACGAGATGAATATTATGCTGTTAAGAATAGAGCATCAGAGGGCAATTTTATCACCTACAGCTTATATAACCAGGAAGATGGTACTATATATGACGATGGCGGGCCCTACCAGCGGCGGTTTTTGATACGGTCCACCAATTATCAATCTATACCGTGATCCTTACTGCTTGACTTCATTTCTTGTCCGCACATCTATAGTGGTAATGCCGGTCTGTATATCCAGTTCAACCCGCAACACCTGACAGTGCAGTACCTTCATAAAATCCCGTTTACCCCGCGTCTCCTTTTCATCGTTTATCATGGCAATGTATTCACCAGTATCACCTATTGATACCATTTTCTCATCACCTGCTTTCTCAATGAGCTGGATCAAATACTGCGGGTATTTGTCCCGTTCTTCGCCGGAGATACGAAAATCTATGTCCAGCATATCGTATACCCGCAGCTCTTGCCACTTTTCTCCTTCCAGCTTGATATTCTTAATCAATATCAAAACAGGTGACTGACACCATTTTCGCAGAAATGAAAAAAAAAAAAAAATACTAAAAGAAACCCGCAAATTCTTTCGAATAAAACCCGGCGGGGGCGGCTAGCGGCAGTGGCAAAAATCTGGATGAGTCTGCCTGCGGAGCCTCGTCCGGCCTTTCCCCTGCAACCGGGTATGTGTCTTGGGTAGTCTCCTCCGGCAGAGAACTCCAGACAATTCTTGCCACTGCCGCTAGCCGCCCCCAACAGGTTTTTTCGGTTCATTGCGGGCCTTATATTATTTCCGGCATACTTTTCTGCTGTCAAAAAAGGTGTCAGTCACCATTTTTGACACCAGCGGCCCCGCCGGGTCTGTTACGGAGTAATAGCGGGTTTTCACAGTTCCGCTGCCGCCCCCGGACGGGTTTGTGCCGGAAAAGGAATATCCTCATACCTGCCTGAATTGTTCCAGTAGATGAGGCCGCCATTACCCGCGGTACGCACACCTTCAACCTGACGGCGTACATAATCAGCATTGTAATATTGGCGATCATAAGACACGTTAAGGTAGAAAGCCTGCACATAAGGGCGGACAATGACCCGGCCCCTGCCGATGCGGGCGGTGCGCAGGGTTCCCTGAAAATAGATGCGGTATGGCCGCAGCTCCGGCGGATTTTGGGCGAGAAAATCCTGCTCAAAATGGCTGGGATAGTACATGGGACAAATAACATCCACCCAGGGGGCAAGAAGTTCCACCTCCTGTCCGGTGCGCGCGCCGGTTCGATACCAGCCATTGGCCCCGTAAATATCAATGGAGATGGGAGCCTTTACCCGTGAGCGGATATGGCGCAAAAAAGAGAGTATGGCGCTTTCCATATCCATGCCGTTTTCCTGCCAGCGGTAGCGAACATCGCCAAGATTAACCCCATCGGTGGGAAAACGGATATAGTCAAACTGAATTTCATCAAAACCCCGTTCATGGAGTTCTTCCGCAATCTGCGCGGTGTACTCCCAGACTTCTTCCGAGTAAGGGTCTACCCAGCGCTCATCGTAATAGCTGCGGACAATTTCATATTCAGGATTATCTGCGGGAAAAAATTCAAGCAGACGGTTATTGCGATCCGCATCACTTATATCTGATTTTCTCCGCCGCGTGTCATAATAGCCCATCCATGGTTTGCCGCTTCTTGAATCCCAAACCGCATACCTGCCGTTTTCTTTGGCGGCAAGTTCCGGGTCTTTGAACACTACCACGCGGGCAACGGTGTAAATGCCCCGCTCTCTCATGTCGCGGAGAAATGCCTCCAGATCAAGCGGGCGAAATACCCGGCCCTTGCCGCTGATTGCGGAATTGCGGGGGCTAAAGCGGAGTCTGCCGTAATCGTCCTTCATGTCGATGACGATCATATCAAGTCCCCGGCTGCGTATTATTTCCAGATAGGGCCGCAGACTGCTGCTGTCCATCGCATGATTCACCGGCAGATAGATGCCCTCCCTGTTCATTGCCTGTACGGGATACGGCATTTGCGCCGGCTGCGTACCGGACACGACACCTGCATTTCGCATAACAGATGCCGATTCCGCTTCATTCCCCGGATCAGGCTCGTTGAGCAGCCACAATTCACTCAGGGTAATGCGTTCCGAATCGCGTATCACAATACAATTTGGCTGAAGCTGCGCCGGAATAGAACGGATAGTTTCCATGATGTCCCGGCGTTCACGCACTTGCGCGTTTACGCGATCTATTTCCGCCGCCATCCCCTCTCGTAAAAAACGGACGGCATTTCTCCCGCCATCAAGAGAGTCTACAGTGCCAAAAGGGGAATTGTCCGACCACACAAGATTGAAGATTTTTCGTTCCCAATTCAGCCGGTAAATCCGCCGCCGGAATGTCTGCGATACATAAATTTCAGGGGCCGCGTCTGCGTCTGCCGGATTAAGCATAACGCTAATAGCGGCGATTTCATCGGTATTGCCGCTTGTTTCCAGCGCTTCAAGTCCGTTTGAAATTTCCGTCCACCGCGCGCCGGCCCGTTCAGGCTGAATGTAAAACAGTCCGTAGGTGCTGTGCGAAAGGAACACCGTTAATACGCTTGCGCCGCCGTTTTCAGCGGGCATATATGCCGAAGCAACCGCTTTGATGCCGTTAGTCCGGTAGAGAGGAGCGCCCAGACTCGTCCAGGACCTCCCCTGATTGCGGGAAAGGTATACCTGATCTTTGGTCGCGCAGACCATAATATCCGGATTTACCGGATTCATTTTGACATCTTTTATTTCCTGTACCATTGGCAGAAACGTTTTGCTTCCATTCTGAAATATTTTGATCGTTTTTACCGGCAGTCCCTGATTTCGGCTTTCCCATATCTTTAGATCCGTTGAAATAAATATGCCTTCGCTGCCTAAAATCACCCATGTATCTTCAGCGGCATTTCCCGCCGCGGCGACAGACTCTACGGACAGAATTTTTTTTACAGAACCGCCTGACCACAGCGATTCAATTTTCCCCCAGGAATCAATGGAAAACAGCCCTTCATCCGTACCGGCAATCATTGGAGCATGGGTAGGGGGCGGTATTTGTATTCTTTCAACAGGGTTTTCTTCTACGGTTCTTTCTTTTCCTTTTTCGGAGCTGCCCCTCGAATACAGGGAAAGGGGAAAAAGTACAATTCCAAAAATGAAGAGTACAAAAACAGCAGGTTTTATCATCCGGTTGCGAAAAGCCATATCTCTAATTAGTAATGCAAATACATAAACAATGCAATTGTCAGGGCAGCCGCGTTTGCAGCGCCTTTGTTTTTCCCGCTTGCGAAAGATCAATTCCTGTTGTATAACACTTTTATGGGAGCTTTACGAAGCAGCGTTACCAAAACATTTGGTATCCTTACCGCCGGGGGCGATTGCCCCGGCCTGAACGCCGCCATACGGGGCGTGTGCCGTGCGGCGCATGACCGTTATGGTATGCAAATTGTGGGCATAGCCGAAGGTTTTCGGGGCCTCATCGAGGAAAATGTCCGTATTTTCAAACCGGTTGATTTTTCGGGGATATTGACCCGCGGAGGCACTATCCTGGGGGCAAGCAGGGAAAAGCCGTTCAAAGCATCCTTAAGCGGCGATCTGGATGGGGATATTGTCGGCGACAAAGTACAATCCATCAAAGATAACTACAAAAAACTTGGCCTTGATTGCCTCGTGGTGCTGGGAGGGAACGGAACCAATACCACGGGCTACCGTCTTGCCGGGGAAGGGCTTAATGTGATCGGCCTTCCCAAAACCATTGACAACGATATTGTGGGCACTGACCGGACTTTTGGTTTTCATTCCGCCCTGTCAATCGGAACCGAGGCTATTGACCGTCTGCACTCTACAGCCCAGAGTCACAGCCGGGTAATTGTGATTGAACTGATGGGGCATAAGGCCGGATGGCTGGCTCTCTACGCCGGGGTTGCCGGGGGCGGCGATGTCATCCTTATACCGGAAATCCCCTACGACATAAAAGCCATTGGCCACCACCTTGAGGATCGGGCAAAATCCGGCAAGACCTTTTCCATTGTGGTAGTTGCCGAGGGAGCGCTGTCCCAGGCAGAAGCAAAAATGGAAAAACATGAGCGCAAAAAGTACCGTGCCGAAAACGGTCCTTCGGTTGCGTACCGCATTGCCAGCGAAATCCAGGAGGAAACCGGCATGGAAACCCGCGCCACTGTTCTGGGCTATATGCAGCGCGGCGGTATCCCCAGCGCCTCTGACCGCGTACTTGCAACAAGTCTGGGAACCGCAGCCGCGGACCTGCTTGCCAAAGGCAAATACGGACGCATGGTTGCCCTCGTTGGCAATGATATTGATTCAGTGGAATTAAGCGTCCCCGAAGGCAAGGTCAAAACTGTACCGAAAGATCATTACATGATTGATACGGCAATCGCAGTGGGGACGTGTTTGGGGAGTGACTAAGCGCGCTACGGCAATGCGCAGCCTTGCAAATTCCCTCAATTTCCTGTATTTTAAGAATCTCGATGAAAGTGTATTCTTTTCCCCGCGGGGGACTTTCCTTTGAGGATCCTTCTGTTCCGTCAAAAGGCCCCAGTATAGCAGCTTTTCTTCCCGCGCTTTCGGTGATACCGCTGGTTCAGTATCCGGGTGAGCGGGCTTATCCGCTGGTTACTGTGGGTGATCATGTGCGGGAAGGAATGCTTGTCGGCAGGGGCGGCAGTTCCGGCTCGGTCAATGTATACGCTACAGTACCCGGCAGGGTTCTCCGCACCGTGACATGGAAAGACGGCGAAGGCCGTGATATTGAAGCGCTGGTCATCCGCATGGAAGGTTCTTTTGAACGGCTGGGCAAACGTGAAGAACATTCTTCATGGTCAAAAATGAATAGTCATGATCTGCAGCGGCTGATCACCGAATTCGGCATTGTCGAAATGGAAGGCTCAGGTCATCCGCTTGCGGAAACTATTGCTTCATTCAAAAACAGCGTCACGCTGAGTCTTGTTGTCCGCTGCGTATTTGATGATCCCTGGCTGGCCGCTGATTACGCGTTGTGCCGGGAGCGGCTCGCGGCGGTGGTAGAAGGGACTTTTATTGCCGCAAAGGCCAGAGGCATGGTACGCCGGGTGGTGTTCGCCGTTTCTCACCGGGAAAAAGACATGGGTGAAGCCATGCTTGCCGAGGCGGCAAAATGGGATATTCCCGCTTCTCTGGTGCTGGTGGGTTCAAAATATCCCCAGCGGAACCGGCGGGAACTGGAGCTTGCGCTGCGGAATTATGAAAAAAGCGAAGGGATTGAACTGGGATCCCTGCTGATACTGGGGCCCGCGACTCTGGCGGCAGTATACGATGCGGTGGTATTCAAGCGGCCTGTTCTTGACCGCTACGTGGCGGTCGGCGGTTCAGCGGTAAAGAATCCCCAGGTGATGAAGGTCCGCATCGGAAAGCGGATTGGCGACCTTATTGAAGAATGCGGGGGCTTTATTGGCAAGCCCCGGCGCATTGCCACCGGTTCCCCGCTTTTGGGAAAAACGGTTGTCGACCTTGATGAGCCGGTAACCAAAACCAGTTACGCGGTTTTTGCCATGTTAAAAGATCAGGTTGGAGATTACGCAAGACGCGACTGTATAAGCTGCGGTGAATGCCGGAGCGTCTGTCCGGTGGGCATTGATCCTGAGGAACTATACAAACAGATCATCAGAACAGCTTCCCGTATGCCGGAGGATGCGGCGGAATGTCACGGCTGCGGCTGCTGCGAGGTAGTCTGTCCTTCACGGCTGCCCCTGACAGATACAATTCTGGGAAGATCGAGGGAGGAACAGCGTGCCTGACCGGGAGACCAAACTCAAACTGAAACCCCAGATTAATATTTCCCGCGCCACTACCGGGCGGATGTGGCTTCTGTTTTTTTGCGCCAGCCTTGCCGTGATCCAGTCGGCATTAAGCGATTCCGGGGCTTCACTGGTTGTCGCCCTTTCCGCTCTCTGTTCCGGTATTTTGGCGGAACTTCTGATTACCCAGCGAAAATACGGGTTTGAAAAGATCAAAGACGGCAGCGCCGCAGCCTCGGCAATGGTTCTGACCCTGCTCCTGCCGAATCAGATTCATCCGCTATACGCCGCCCTGGGCGCGGTTTTTGCTCTGGTTGTAGTTAAGTACAGTTTCGGCGGTCTGGGCTCAAACTGGATAAACCCGGCTTTGGGCGGCTGGCTCTTTATCCGTTTTTCCTGGCCATCGCCCTTCGCCAAAGCCCTTGAAGGTTCCCCGGTTAGCTTTATTGCCGGGACTCTTGAGACAGGCTCCGCGGAAAGCGGTATTGACGCGGCTATCAGGTCTTTTCTCAATCAAACTGTATTTCCCCTGTTCGGTGCTGAACTGCCCGCCGGATACATCGATCTGCTTGTCCCGAAAGCGCCGGGCATCATCGCTGACCGGGGCCTTTTTGCCCTGCTTATCGGAACGATAGTAATCATGGCGTTCCGTATATGCCGTTCATGGGTTCCGGCCCTGTATCTTGTGGTATTCGGGCTGCTCGTCCGTTTCGCCGGCGATCTGCCTTCCGGCTATATGTTCTGGAACGGCGATGTACTCTTTGGTCTGTGTACCGGCGGTACGATAGCGGCGGCTTTTATGCTGATTACAGAACCGTCCAGCAGCGCAAAATCGGGCATAGGCATTGCGGCGGCCGCAATACTGGGCGCTGTATTGAGCTGGCTGTTCCGTTATCAGGGATCTGAATTCTACGGCTGTTTTTTTGCCCTTACGCTGGTTAACGCCCTGACCCCGGTCATACACTATATTGAGCGGCGCTGTTTATATTCCCAGAGAGCGATGCAAAAACCGGCGATCCATGCCGGAGGTATAAGATGAACAGCCTTGTTCCGGTATTAAAAGACCGGGCAATTTTGCTGGGCTGGATATTCGGCTTGGCCCTTGCCGGCGCGCTGCTTTGGTCACTGACCCAACCCCTGCGGGCCGGCTATCTTCTCCGTGCCGTCAACAAGACTCTGGTGGCATCAGGGGATACGAGGCGTTTGTTATCTCCCCTGCCCCGGCCTGCCGCCAAAACAGTTCCGCTGGCAACATGGTATTCGCTGACTGATTCAAATTCACGGATGTGCGTGTTTGCCATTATGCGTAATGGAATTCTGATTCCCTGCGGCGCGTATATTTCCGCAGATGGAACAGTGGAAGATATTATTCCCATTGGCGGCCATGCGGCGCAGATGTTTGAGCGGATTCCCCAGGGTATTATGCAGATATATGTCCGCAAAATAGAATCTCTGAGCGCGGCGGGAAGGGGCGGAAGATGAACGAACAAAAATTACCGCATATATTCTGGAGTTCCGCTTCTCCATTGGCGGGTTTTACCGTGGGAGGGCTTTTGATCATGGCTTCAGACCGTCTGGCCCATGCGATCATTATCGCGATTTCCCTGCTCTGGATTTACTGTCTTTCAGCTTTGTCAATCCGGCCATCTTCCCGTATATTCCCCCGGCAGGGCACATCCTTCATTGTGATTTTTATGGCCTCGTTCTTCAGCGGCCTTTGTCTGTTTTTACTCTGGCTCATGAATCCGCTTGCCGCGATGGAAACTTTTTTTCTGATTCCCCTGATACCCCTGTTTTATGCAACTTCCGGAATTTCCGGCCGCCTGAAATCCCTCAGCCTGATCGACAGCATATCCAGAGCCGCTTCAGAAGCGCTGGTACTGGGTCTTTTGATCATCATTCTGGCGATAATACGGGAGCCCTGGGGATTTGGCTGCCTCTCTTTGCCGGGCGGTTCGCCGGGGATAATCCGCATTCTTTCTTTTGAGGGAATATCTTTTTTACCAATTCGCCTTGTCGCCAGTTCTGCGGGGGCTCTGCTCCTGTTGGGTTACGGCGTGGCCCTGTACCGGTATTTCAGAAGCGTCTATGCGTCACGGGAGGATGAGTCATGAATCTCCCGGCGCTGTACCTGATGGTTTTTTCCGGTCTCTCCCTGAATCTGATTCTGCAATGTGGTCTTGGCATGAGGGGCGCTGCCCTGATCAAAAGCAGCGACAACAGGCTGCTTTTTATAAAACTCGGTTTAATTTTTATTACAATTTTTTTGCTCTGGGGTTTCTTTTCGCTTATCAGCCTCATTTTTGATTTGGGATTCTTTGAATACATTCTGCTTTTCCCCGCAAGCGCATTCGTTTTTTTCAGCCTTGAATATATATTATTCAATTTTATATTAAAAGAGAAAATTGATAATATCAGCCCCATTAACTGGTGCGACGGGCTTGCCGGAGCCGCGCTTTTTATCACACTGAATATCGCCGAAGGTTTTTTGGATGCCATTTCGCTTTCTTTTGGTTTTGTTACGGGAATTTTTCTGTCGTTTATCATCATAAGTGAAATCAGGCGGCGGGCCGCAATGGAGCAGGTTCCTCCTTTTTTACGGGGCAGTCCGCTTGCGCTTATCTCAATGGGCCTGCTCTCCCTGATTTTTTCTTTTGCGGCGGTTATGTTCCTGCGGGTTTTGGGGGCTGAATGAGCGGCGCGAAAATCAATCTGATACTGGGTTCCCATGTCCATATCCCCTTTGGCGCAACGGAACAGGACTTTGAAAACGCCTATACAAATATACTAAAGCCCTTTATCTCGAATCTCAACAAGTATCCCAAAATTCAGGCGGCGCTGCATTACTCAGGCGTGTTGCTGCATTGGGTTGAACGTTCTCATCCTGAACTGCTCATGTCGATTGAGGAAATGGTTTCCCGCAGACAGGCGGAAGTTTTGGGCGGCGGTTTCTACGAGCCGATGCTGCCACTTATCTCCCTGCAGGATAAAATCGGACAGATCGAATTTTTTACCACTTACCTCCGCAGGCACTTTGGCAAACGGCCCCAGGGCTGCTGGATTCCCGCGCTGGCCTGGGAACAGAATCTTGTCAGCCCCATGTCCGCCTGCGGCATGAGCTATACCTTTCTTGGCGAAAAACAATTCACGGAAGCTGGAATGACAGATAACGATCTGTTTTTCCCCTGCCTGTGCGAGGATCAGGGGAAGCTCATCGCGGTTTTTCCGCTTTCGCAGTCAATAGACGCGGCGTTAGCTGAAAAAAATATTTCCACGATCCTTGAAGATATGAAAAACCGCCTGACAGGGGAACAGGAAACGGTCATTTCGATTTTTCCCGAAAAGCTCCGGTCTGATCCGGTTGAGTCGCCTGATTATACATGGAATCGTTTTTTCGAGGAGCTTTCGCTCTGCGAATCTTTTGTTGAAAGCGTCATTCCGGGAAAATTGTTAAAGAGTCTGAATGGCCTGAAAAAAGCCAGCTTCCCCGACTCGCTTGGCTCAGGCGGAACTGTCAGTACGCCCCGCCGTTTCCTTATTGAACATCCTGAAGCAAACGGCATTTACGCAAAAATGATCTTTACCAATTTGCTGGTAAACCAGCTGCGGGGCGATAAATCACGCAAACTATCAGCCCGCGAGGAATTGTGGAAGGCCCAGAGCTGCGGGCTTTTTTATTCTCTGGGGAAGCAGGGCCTGTACCGCCATTCCCTGCGGAACGCCGCGTACAGCGCCCTTCTGAACGCGGAAAAAATCACCCGCGAAAAAAGCAAATTCGCTCCCTCGCTGGTTCCCTTTGATTTTAATTTTGACGGTGCTGATGAATACCTTTTTCAGGATGCCAGAATTAACTGTTATGTGCAATCAACAGGCGGCGGCATTTTCGAGATGGACTATCTGCCCAAAGCCTGGAATTACCTTGATACCTGCGACGGGCGGCTCGCTTTTGCCGACCGGCTGCTGCCTGCCGGGATCAGTCTTGAGGAGCTGCCCTGCGGCCCGGTGGCCGGCGGCCGGCTCTGCCGCAATGAGCCTTACGAAGTCCTCGATACGGACAAGGTGCGCCGAAAACTGAGTCTCAAACTGGCAATGGCGGCTTTGCTTCCCTTTGGCTGTATCGAAATCGAAAAAACATTCTCGCTCAGGAAAGACATCATTACAGTTAACTATTCTCTGTGCAACAGGGGAACGGTAAAAGAAACATTTCAGTTTGCCCCGGAGATAGATCTTTCTTTTCCCGGTGAGGGAGATTCTTTCATACGTTTTTTTGTTTCTAAACCCGGCGACAAAGACGCGGCTCTTTCCGATACTCTGGTGCATGGCGCGGAGAGCCTTAAAATCCATGATATAAAAAATGAAGTGCAGATAAGCCTTTCCTCAACAGTTCCTTTTGACGGGCGCATAGCGGCGGTCAGGATAAGCGGCGCTGATAAAGAAAGCCAGTATCAGGCAAGCTGCATCATGCCCCTGTTCCCCATTGCGCTGGAAAGCGGC
>JAIRUN010000023.1 GCA_031254365.1 Treponema sp.
TGAAGAGTGAAGAATGAAAAATGGAAGATGTGCCATCCGAGAAAGTCTATCTTTCTTTCATTTTTTCCTTTTCATTTGTATCGCCACAAGGCAAATTTGTAGTTATAAATTTATCAATAGTTCTGGGAATTCAGTATCAGCTAACTTTGCGTGTACCAAAAAGAATAATAAACCACGGAGGACACGGAGGAAGAGGCAGTTGCTTCCTTTGCGTGACCCAGGATGTCTAGTGGTGTCCCGACTGGAACACCACTAGACAAATTTGATAGCTCCTATGATTTAGTCAAGGCCGTCCGAATACGCCATTCTGTCACCACCGAACACAACCCACCTGCCGTTGCCGTAGGCTACTCCGCTGATGCCGAGGGTAGTGGGGAATGTGCCGTTGTTTCCTACCGCTGTCCATGTTGTGAGGTCAGTGGAAGTCGCCATCTTGCCGCCACCGCCGACCGCAATCCACCTGTCGTCGCCGTAGGCTACTCCGCTGATGCCGAAAGTGCCGAATGTGCTGTCCGCTACCGCTGTCCATGTTGTACCGTTTGTGGAAGTCGCCATCTTGAAGTCATTGCCGAACGCAAACCACCCGTTCTCGTAGGCTATGCCAGTGATGATGGAATCGCCGACTTTGCTGTTCACCGCTGTCCATGTTGTGCCGTTAGTGGAAGTCGCCATCTTGCCGTCATTGGCGCCGACCGCAATCCACTTGCCGTTGCCGTAGGCTACGCTGGTGATGTTGGAATCGCCGAATGTGCTGTTTCCTACACTTGTCCACGATGTGCCGTTTGTGGAAGTCGACATCTTGCCGCCATAGCCGCCCGCAACCCACCTGCCACTGCCATCGTAGGCTAAGCAGTAGATGCCGCTGAAAATGGTGCTGTCGAATCCGCTGCCGATTACTTTTGTCCATGTTGTGCCGTTAGTGGAAGTCGCCATCCTGCCTTCCTCACCGACCGCAATCCACATGTTGTTGCCGAAGACTACTTTCCTGATTGTGTTATAGCCGTTGTATGTTCCGCCGGCGGGAGCAGCGCTGAATATGCTGTTCGTTGCCCCTGTCCATGTTGCGCCGTCAGTGGAAGTCGCCATCTTGGCATCAGAGCCGACCGCAACCCACATGTTTTTGCCATAGGCTAGGCTGCGGATGGAGGGGTATAAGTTGGGGTATAAGGGATCGTAGAATGTGCTGTTCGCTACCGCTGTCCATCTGGCGGCGGCGATTGTTATGGACAACTCCTTTGTATCGCTTCCCGCCGCATTGGACGCTTTCACGGTGAAAGTGGACGTTCCCGCCGTTGTCGGCGTTCCTGAAATTACGCCGGTTGTTCCCGCAAGGCTCAAGCCTGCCGGTAATGTTGTACCGCCGTCAAGGCTCCATGTGGGTGCGGTCCCTGTTGCCACAAGGGTTTGGCTGTACGGCGTCTGCACATCCCCGTTCGCCAACGCCTCGGTGGTGATTGCCGGGGCAACGGGGGCGGGGGCGATTGTTATGGACAAAGCTTTGGTGGCATTTCCCGCCGCATTAGTCGCCTTAACCGTGAAAGTGGACATTCCCTGCGTTGTCGGCGTTCCTGAAATTACGCCCGTTGTTCCCGCAAGATCCAAACCTACCGGTAATGTTGTACCGCCGTCAAGGCTCCATGTGATGGGCGCGTCTCCGGTTGCCGTAAGTGTCTGGCTGTACGCAGTATCCGCCGTTCCGCCTGTCAATGTCGTGGTTGTGATTGTCGGGGCAGTTCCGCCACCGCTAGGTTTGCCGCCGTCATCGTCATCGGAACAAGCAGTCATTGTGAATCCCATTACCGCCACAAGGGCGATAATCCCGAACAATTTGATTGTGTTTTGCATACAATCCTCCTCTCATAATAAGATGCTATAAAAACCGGTATCTCCTCAGGCGCTTCTTCGAAGCGCGAGCGCAAGCGCAAGGAAGAAGGTTGTACAACGCCGCCAACGGCGGCTTGTGCATACGAGGAAACCCGGTGTTCCCTATACTTATTAGGTATGAAAACCACCCCTGTTTTTTTCCTGAAAATCAAATTTCTTTAAAAAATATCGCATACAAACCTCCTTAAAAAGTCAATTTTTGCGTTTTGTGTCCGCCGGACTTATATACAAGCCCTATAAAGATAGACAATTATTACCCGATGAGTGGAATATGAAGCGATTAGGCACGATTTTTATCAAAAATTTGAAGGAATACCGTAAAAAATGCGGTTTTACCCAGGCTCAACTGGCTGAAAAGGTCAAAGTTACGCCTCATTATATAGGTATGCTTGAAATGGGACGAAATTTTCCCGCTACTGACCTTATAGAGCGTATTGCAAAGGCTCTAAATATAGAAATGTACGAGTTGTTTGTTGAGACCCATTCTCCTACAAAAGAGCTGGAAAAGTTACGTCATGACATAATGGAAGAAATAAAGAAAACAATTACTGAAACCGTAATTCAAACAGTAAGAGAAGCGTTTGAAGAAGAGCGGAAAAAGCAAAAATAGGTGTCAGTCACCTTTTTTGGCCAGCCCCCAGAAATGGTGTCAGTGCCAGCGGCTAGCGCCGCTGGCGAGCGCCTTTTTGACAGCAGCCAATAGTGGGGAAGCAGGAAGGGATTTACCGCCAGTCATAATCGGGGCCGGTTTTCTGTTTGCCGTTTTTGGGACTGTTAGCGGGCTTGACGGTCGATTCATCAATTATTTCAAATTTGTGTGTTTGCCTGAATGAATCGCGCATTGCCTTTATCGGCGGAAAACCACAAATATTATTCAGTGATTTGATAATATCATTCATGTTCTGTTTTGTAATTGGTACTTCATCGCCATATTTTCTGCTTGGAACAAAATCGTTTAATGTAACACAATCCTTTTTAATTTCAATGAAGGAAGATTCAATTGTCATTGCAGATTCTCGTAAATAATCAAGATCGTGTGTTTTTTCTATGTTTTTGCCGTTGGAAATGATATAACTTTTGAGAAGCTTTTCAACAGCCATTGTCGCATGGAAGCACATAATGTCATACATTAAATTTTCCGGGTAAAACTTTTTGGGGAACAAAACTTTTATAGTTACAATATCTTTTTCAGCCTTGTTTAGTAATTCATCAGCAGTTTCGGTAACAAGCGATTTATCCATACAGCAGTTTTCCTTCGGTAAGGATGGTGTTTTTGACACCGTTTGGGTTTGTTATAGGATAGAATTGGTTTTCTTTATAGACCAGTAAATCAACCGGCCTTATGTTATTATCAGATAAACTCAGCGCCATTTTTAAGTATTGGGCTGATCTATTGAACCTGTTATTGATGACCACGCACAAGTCAACATCGCTGTTTTTGGTTGGTTTTCCATAAGCGTAGGAACCGAAAAGGTAGATTTTCTTGATAACGCCCGGCTTGACGCTGTCAAGGATAAGGGAGCGGATGAGGGGTATTTTATCGACAAAGGGAGCGGCAGTATGTTTCCGGGCAACGGTCTGTTTTCTGACCGCCGGGGGCCTGAGAGTTCCGATTTTCCGGGCGGTTTGGGTGGATTTATTCATAGTTTGGCCCTCTAATTACATTAGAGCATGGCGCTTGGTATGTCAATAATTCTGGTAACACCACCAGAAACAGTGTCGGTCACCTTTTTTGGCCGTCTGAGGGGAGCCCGGCCGCTAGCGGCAGTGGCAGAAATTGTCTGGTGTTCACTGCCGAAGGAGACTACCCAATGCACATATCCGGTTGCAGGAAAAGGGCCGGACGAGGCTCCGCAGGCAGATTCATCCAGATTTTTGTCACTGCCGCTAGCGGCCGGGCTCCCCTCAGGCGGCCTATGACAATACCGCGTATACCTCAAAGGTATCACCCAGGGCGAACATTTTGCTGAAGGCCAGCAGCAGACCGTAGAGCGGGCTTTTCCTGCTGCGGGCGAATCTTCCGATTACCGGAAAACGTTCCGGGTGAATGCCGCTGACTGCGATTTTTTTCACGGTAAAGCCCGCTTTTTTGAGGGCCCTTCGACACGTGGCGGGAGACCATATCGTCCAGTGATCAGCGGGGCTGTGTTCCAGAAAACGTGTCAGCGAGGCGCGGCCTGAAATCCCTGCAAACGAAGGTGTCGCAAATGCCAGCACCCCGCCGGGTTTAAGAAGCCGCCTGATTTCCTCCAGCGCGGGAATGCAGTCGCGGAAATGCTCGATGACGTACCACAGCGTTACCACATTGTACGAATGGGGCTGCAATGTCGCGTCAGGGAAGGGGAAAAAGCCCTGCGCGGCAGGTATGCCGAGGGTTTGCCGCACATATTGAACCGCGTCTTCGGCGGGGTCAATCCCAAAGGGAGAAAAGCCCGCCGTCTGTGCCGCCGCGAGGAAGGGGCCGTAAGCGCAGCCAATGTCGAGCAGACACGTTTCACCCGCAGCATCCGCGGCAGGTGGCAGTAATTGTTGTATGATTGCAAGCCGCTGTTTGGCCATGTTAATCAGATTGGGAAAATCTTCGAGATAGGTTTTGCCGTACTGTCTTTTATACATATCAAAAAAATATTCACGCGCATATTCAATGGGCGGCTGATTAACACGATTCATACTAATAATGCCGCACTCAGGACAGCGGCAATAACTGCGTTCCCCATAACGCGCGAAAATTTCGTCGTGAAGCAATGCGCCGCAGGCCGGACACTTGCGGCTCACAAGGGGAGTAAAACCGTTAATGAGCGAGGCAAGGCTTTGCGCGGGCTTGCGATCCAGATTATAGCGGGCGGCAAGCGCAGCGCAATGGTTTTCCAGCTTGCGCAAAAGCGCATGGTTAAGCTGATTAAGCGCGTTTTTTTGAAACAGCAGGCGGGCGAGTTTTGCGGCTTTTTTCACCCCAATGCCCGCAGAATAAAAACCCGCCGCTCTTGCCAGTTTTTCGTGATACGCGCCGGGCGAAAGCAGCAGAACCGGAACACCCGCATACAGGGCTTCAAACGCGGTGAGGCCGTAATGGGTGATGACAATGCCGTATTCCCCCAGATGTTCGCTCAGATTGGGAATTGGTTTTTCAGGCAGCGTAATGTCCAAACAGTTGCTTGAGTTGTTTGCCGTATGCATAGCTCTGGTAAGCGCATTTGTAACAGCAAGTCCCAGCCCCGCAGAGTCTTCCTGCCCAAAGCTGACAAGGATTTTAAGCGCTGCGGTATTAGTCCGCGATTCGGGGTGTTCTGTTTTTTCCGGCAGCGGCAGCAGGGAAGGATCAGAAATATTTGCGGCTCTCCATTTATTGACAGCGGCAGCGCCGGGAAGTATATCAATCAGAAAATCAAAACTGTTCCGGCAGGGGCCGCCCTCGTCAATGCCAATGAGCGGCGCGACTTTTACCCAGCGGGAAAATGTTTCAGACGGCGTTTGATAGCGATCAAGAATAACACATTCCCAGCTTTTACCCGCGCCGGAAATTTGCGCGGCAAAATCCGGCCATTCCCTTTCCCTGATGATCCATGAAGGATCGCAATGCACGGCGTTGACAAGCCGGTCTGTTTTTTCATTATCCACGGAAAGAAAAAGCCATGCCTCTCTGTCAAGGGAGCGTAATTCCCGCACCAGCGTCATACAGCGGACAAGGTGGCCGCTGCCCCGGCCCGGATCGCAGGCGGGAACTGCCAGTATCGGCCCTCGGCTCACACTGCCGCCTCTGGAAAAATCTCCCGGTATGTATTGAGTATTGCCGTTCCACGGTACGATTCCGCTGCGGATAGATTCCCCTCGTTTCGCAGTTTTTCCAGAGCCGCGTATAAGGCTTGCGCCCGCTCATAATCCTGCGGCGTGTCAACAGTAAGTCGTACTGCGGGGCGTTGCTGGCCCTGCCAGCGCAGGGGGGCAAGCGGGCGGTGCAGCAGAAATTGTTCAGGGTGAGTGTATAAAAAGGGACAGACGTGTTCCCGCTCAAAAGGGACGGCAGCTTCTGTTCCGGCGCAGAGCAAAGCTGCGGCATTAACCGCTTCAACTCCCGCGCCAAGAGGAAGGCCGCTGTAACCCGCATAATCAGCGCCCAGAGCCATTGCCTCGGCGGTAATGGCTGCGGCGGCATCGGCAAACACAAAGGGATTATCTCCTGTGGCCCGAATCACCTGTGTAATGTTGAAGTGACGAATAACCATACAGTAGCGTTCAAGCACATCTTCTTTGGGGCCGGTGAACAAGTCAAAGCCCGCTTCTTCGGCCAGCGGCGCGAATGATCCGGCGCTGTCTTCGGGGCAGGCAAGGATTCGCAGATTGGCCGGAACATGGTTCAGGGCTTCCATCACCCGAAAAATGAGCGGGCGCGCGCCCAGTGAGTGCATTCCCAACGGAAGCAGGGATTTTCCCGGCAGGCGGGAGGAATCCATGCGGGCCTGTAACACAATGGCGATCACAATTAGTCTCCTGCGCTGCCTGTGCCTGTTTCCGCGGCTGGCGCATCGTCCCAGCGTCCTGCCAGCGCGCGGATGTCGCAGCGCCAGCGGAAACGGTTGGTGCTAACCCAGCGTCTGCCCTCGGAAAAATCTTCCCATGCGCTGGCAGGGCCTTCCCCGGATTTCAGCAAATAGCCGGGAAAGCGGCGCAGCGGCAGATGCGCATAATCGCCACGAAACACCGGTGCAAGATTTTTCAGATAAAACCGGCGGTAACTCTCTCCGGCGCTGGTATCCTCAGGCGGAATTGTTCCGTCATAGGAAAGTTTCAGCGTCTGCGTTGAAACAATATCTTCACCCCAAAGGTGGGCGCGAAATCCAAAATCCATTAACTGCCAGTAGGTGTTCCCCAGTGTGGTGTCAAAACCACCGAGCCTGATAAAACGTTCCCGGTCATAAATGCCAACGCCGTCAAAGGGATAAAGACTGGGCAGCCCTTCGCGGTTGGGGGGGAAAAACAGAGTCCGCACTTTCCTTCTGAATACGCCCGGCGCTATCAATGTGGGAAGTGTCTCATAACGGGAATTGAGGATCAGCGGAACCGTGCAAAGCCGTTTGCAGACGCATGATTCTTCCTCTACACCCAGCCGCTCCGCCATACGCCGCGCCGTGCCTCCGGCGATGATCTTGAGATCATTCCACATAACAAAAAACAGGTGGCTGTCCAGTTCCGAAGCGGCAAGGTTGATCTGTTCACCCAGACTGATCCCTTCCCTCGGCAGAATAAAACGGGCAAAAGGAAAGCGTTCCGCAAGTTCTTCAACATCGTAATGATCCGGCGCGGACTCGACAGAAATAACATTGTCAAAACCGGTTTTTTCCAGATCATAAAAAAGACTCCGCCGCGCATAGCGTCCGCTGCGGTTGAGCAGTACCGCCGAGATTCCGGTAGAACCAAGCCGCTCCCTGCCGCCTATCACGGTATAAGCGGGAAAAATTTCATTAAAAATTGTAGGTATAGTATTCATCGCAGCCTGCGCACATACCCTCGTAATGTTTTCCGCATTGTTCCCGGTAATACGGATCACCCCGTTCCCAAATGGTTTCAAGCGTATCACTCCATACATTGCCAAGTATGCGCCTGTTCTGATCCGCTTTATTCAGCGCGGCAAGGTCTTCACGGCAGCGTGGAACCGAGCCGTCAATCAGTACCGGCATATCCCGCATCAGATGCCAGCAGGCTTGCCGTGTTACCGGAGAAAGGTCTGAAGCCTGCTTCCTCGGCAAGGCTCCGCAAAAGTCATCGTATTTCTGAATGATCACCGCGTTTTGCGAAGGAGCCGCTTCTTTCCATGAGCGGTAAAAATGTTCGATGTCGTCCTCCGCGCCCACAGTCCGCACTGCCTGCACATATGCGTCTTTTGGAAACAGGCCAAACAGTTTCTTCGCGCATTCAACCGCTTCGGAAAAACCCGCGCCCCGGATTTCCCGGTAATTGGCCGGATCAGCCGCGTCAAGCGACACGATCCACGACAGCGGCGGCAGGGGACTTTTTCTGCCGGAATCGGCTGCTGCTGCACGGGCAAGTTCCGCGCCGCGTTCCAATTCTTCGGTTTTCCAGCCAATGCCGGATGTTTCGATTATCAGGGCAAGCTGGGGCCGCTGTAACACCATTTCGATTAACGCCATTTTCTGCGGATGCAGGGACAGTTCCCCCCAAAGTGAAAGGTCGATCACCGCATCACCTGAAAAGGCGGCAATTCTGTCCAGCAGGGATTCAAATTTCGCCGCTTCCATAAAATCTTTCCGCGCGGTAAGGGCCTCGCCCGAAGTCGCGGGATACGGACAAATGGCGCAGCTCTGGGGACAGCCACCGTATACCTGCACCGGGAAAAAATTGGGAAGCGTCCGCAGCATTTCAGGCTGCTCCGCGATAAGCCGCTCCACTGCGGCGGCATCGGGAATCGTCTGCCCGGCGGAACTGCGGCGCAGCAGCAAGAGGTTTCGTTTTGAGTCCGCACAGAGGTTCAGCCGGTGGCAACGCAAATCAACCGGAGCGATTTCAGTTTCAATATCAAAGGCGTTTATATCTTTCTGGATAACGGAGAACAGCGCATCCCGCTCAACCGGGCCATCATCTTCACCCAGAATTTTCGCAAGAATGGCGGCAGTACCCGGCGAGAGCAGTTCCGGCGCAAGGCCATAGGGCCAGCCGTCAGCATAGGAATACTCCGCGACATAGCGCCGGTGGCGCTCGGCGATTTTCCCCGCCAGAACCGGGTCCAGAAACGGACAATCAGCCCAGGCAAAATACGTCAGGTCAAAACCATCGGAAAGGGATGCCAGTGCGTCAAGCAGACCCTTTTTGGTCCAAACCGCCCGCTTTTCAAGCTGAATCCCCGAAGGAACCAACGGCAAATCCCCATCAACAGGGGCCAGCAGCACGGTTTTACTCACACCGGGAAACTTTTGCGCCTGTTCCAGCGCCAGCGAAAAACTGCTTTTACCCGCAATTAAAGGTTCAAGGGCCTCGCCGGACAAACGCCCGGCGAACAAAACCAGGAGAACATTCATACTTTTCAATTATCGGAAAAAACAGCCGGAAAATTATCGCCCGTTACGCTCCCTAGCGCTTAAATTTCAGCGTCTCCAGCGTTGATTCGCCGCGGGTAAAGCCGAACCAGAGTTCCCTGGCGGTTTTTTCACGCAATAATCTGAAGTAAGCGGCAATGTCTCTGATATTCTCACCATTCACGGCGGTTATCAGATCACCCTGCCGCAGACCGATAATATCAGCCGGACTGCCGGAAATAACATTGCCAACATACAGCCCCCTTGAGTCCTTGTCCAGATTGAACGTTTGTTTGATTTCATCGGTGAGGGGAACCACAAACACGCCGGGCCAGAGACCTTTATTATCAGAGGCGGCCTGTTCAGTGCGGGCTTCAATGCGGACACGGATATCCCGTGAAGAGCCGTCCCTTATTACCGTAAATGTCGCCTGATCGCCCGCCCTGAGTTCTCCCACCATCATGGTAAGCTGGTTCACGCCTCTGACCTCTCTGCCGTTAACATGGGTAATAAAATCACCCGGACAGATACCACCCTTGTCAGCGGGTGAGCCCATGAACACCTGTGAAGCCAGCGCTCCCCGTTTGCCCTCAACGCCCAGCGCTGCCTGAGTTTCCCTCCCCGGATCATTAAGAGACACGCCGAGCCAGCCGTAGCTGATAGTGCCGGAACTGATAAACTCGTCTATTGAGCGTTTTGCGTTATTGATTGGAATGGCGAAGCCAAGACCAACGCTGCCACCGCCGTTATTGCTGGCGATCCATGTATTGATGCCGATTACTTCACCCCGGATATTCACCAGCGCGCCGCCTGAGTTCCCCTGATTGATGGGAGCATCGGTCTGGATAAAATCATTGATATTGCCGCCCGGCCCGCCGGTCCGCCCCACGGCGCTTACAATCCCCATTGTTACCGAAAACGAAAACTCGTGGCCCAGAGGATTGCCCATAGCGATTGCCCAATCCCCTACCCGCACCGAGTCGGAATCGCCCAGCGTTGCCAGAGGATACTGATCATCCGTCTTGAATGAAACCATCGCCAAATCTTTACGCTCATCCGTTCCCACAAGTTCAGCAGGATATTCACTGCCGTTTCTGGTAGTTACCCTGATTTCATTTGCGTCATTTACCACATGGTAATTCGTAATCACATAATAAGTTCCATTGACATTGCGGACAATGATCCCCGAACCAAGCCCCTGGGAACGGAATTCCCGCTCCTGTCCACGGTTGTCCGGGCCGCGTTCACGGTCACGGGGGCCAAAAAAGAAATCCCAGGGAATCCCGTTAAAGTTGGGAATCAACTGCCGCCTGACAGAAACGGTTCTCAGTTCTACCACCGAAGGCAGTGTTTTTTCGGACACCGCATTGAACACATTTTGCAGCCCTTCGGCTATTGCCAAAGCATCCGCGGGAATAACCACCTGACTTTGCTGAGCCTGGGCAGTATTCCGCAGACGGGGACTCGAACATGAAAAAGACAAAAAGGCTATCGAAAAACCGAAAATAACCCCTATCAGCACCAGATTAAACACCAGCAGATTTTTTGAAGATAACTTGTGAACCAGATTCATTATGCACTCTCCTGAAAAGAATTTTATAAATTGAGGCCTTCAAAAATTTGACAAACACAGCCTCAGATTTAGCGCCTCTATACTAATATAATAAAAATATTGCCCGATTGTTACAAGTATCTGGCGTTTTCAGGCCCTGACTGCTATACTCACATACTGCAACCCAAACGTTTTTGCGCCGTGTCAAATGTCAAAGGAGGATATATGTCTGTTCCTTATACCGAACCCTGGGCGTTTTTGAACGATTACCGGGGAAAAGCGTTTTCCGGTGAATGGCCGACCCTGCCGGAAATGTACAAAATCATCGTTTCCCGCTTCCCCGAATGTGCCTGTTTTACCATTTATGAACCTGACCGGATCAGCCTGAATTATACCGAATCCCTCAAGATCATTGAGGCCGTTGCCCGCGCCCTGCACAGCAAGGGCATCCGCCGGGGAGACCGGGTCGCGGTAACAGGCAAAAACGCCCCTGAATGGACCGTGGCCTATCTTGGCATCCTTTTTGCCGGGGCTGTTGTGGTTCCCATTGATTATCAGCTTAAAACAGAAGAAATTGACATCCTCATCAAAACCGCCGGGGCGAAAATCCTCTTTGTCGATGAGGAAAAACACGAGCGTTACGCGAGGTCTCCCGGTGAACTCGTCGAGGTGATCTCCCTTAGAAAAGGAATTGGGACATACGTCTACGATCTGGATGGGCCAACGGTAGAAATTGAGCAGGCGGTTGAATCCGATCTTGCGGCGATTCTGTTTACATCGGGAACCATGGGGAATCCCAAAGGAGTCATGCTCACCCACCAGAACCTTGTTTCCGATTGTTACCTGGCGCAGGGAACTCCCCTCACGGTACTTCAATCCGATGTGTTTTACGCGATCCTTCCCATTCACCACGCGTATTGTATGCTGGCGGTTTTTATCGAAACCATTTCAGTCGGCGCGGAAGTGATCTTTGGCAAGCGCATGGTAACCAAACAGATTCTCAGCGATCTGAAACAGGGAAAGGTAACCATGCTGCTGGGCGTACCCATGCTGTTCAATAAAGTCCTTGCGGGTATTCTTCGGGGGCTGCGGGAAAAAGGTCCCCTTGTGTATGGCCTGATTTCATTCATGATGGGCATTTCGGGAGTCATCAAAAAAACATTTAAGGTCAACCCCGGCAAAAAAATGTTCGGCTTTGTTCTGGACAAGGCAAGCCTCAGTACGCTGCGAATCTGCATTTGCGGCGGCGGCCCCCTTGCCCCCAGCGTATTCAAAAAATACAACCAGCTTGGCATTGACTTTGTGCAGGGCTACGGCCTGACCGAAACATCACCCATCATTACGATTAACCCTGTTGAACATTACAAAGAAACCAGCGTTGGAAGACCCTGCGCCCAGGTTGATATAAAGATACTTAATCCTGATGAGCGGGGGGTCGGCGAAGTGGTTGTCAAAGGCTCCATGGTGATGAAAGGTTATTTTAATATGCCGGAAGAAACCGCCGCATCCTTTACCCCGGACGGTTATCTTTTGACCGGAGACTTGGGTTACATGGACAGCGAGAATTACCTTTACCTGACCGGCAGGGCGAAAAACACGATTGTTACCGAGGGCGGAAAGAACGTCTATCCTGAAGAAATCGAAAACGAGTTCCAGCTTTTTGATGAAGTCGAACAGATTCTGGTGCGGGGTTTTGTGCTGGACAAGGCGATGAAAACCGAAGGCATAGAAGCTCTTGTTTTCCCCAACCCCGAATTCAAAAACGAACAGGGAGCGCCGCCTTCCGCAGAGGAGATGAAAATCCGCATTAACCGGATCATCTCCGAGGTAAACCAGCGGCTGCTTCCCTACCAGCGGATAGAGCGGACAACTGTTTTGAATGAGCCAATGGAGATGACCACAACAAAGAAGATCAAGCGCGGTGAGTTGAACTGACAAAAGGAAGTATTGATTTATTCAATCGGGAATAAATTAGTATTACTACAGCAGCACCGCTTGGGCGATTTTGGTTCCCGCTTCTTCGTTGAGAAGCTGCCCGATTATGGCGACCGCGAACTCTCCGGCGGTTCCCGCGCCCCGGCTGGTGATAATGCCGCCAC
>JAIRUN010000040.1 GCA_031254365.1 Treponema sp.
AGATACCCGATTATGGGGGTGTTATATTCTTCACGGTACGCAAGATAGAGTTTTGCGTGCAGATTAAAAGCCAGATGCAATTTTACTTTTACCTGCCCTGAGCGTAATTGGCGGGAGAGCTTGTTCAAGGTTGCTTCATGCGCGTTGGTAGGCAGTCCTATGGTAAGCTGTTTTCGGAACTCGGCGATTTTTTCTTTTTTTAATTCGTTGGCCGTCGCATTATCAATCTGAGTAGGATGAAGCGCGTAGTATTCCTCCAGTTCATTCTGCGGCGTTTTATGCATACCGACCAGAATTCTTGCCTTGTAAATGGTGTCATCTTCGTATTGTGCATCCAATTGACTGCCGCTGAGTTGCTCTACACTGTCAAAAAGGAGGTTCCAGCCCCTCAGGTTAAAGTATCCTATGCAGAAATCGGCTCGTTTTGCGCCGGTAAGGGTCTGGTTAAGGGCTTTGGCGAGGCTATCTCCAGTGATATTGTCGTAAATATGCGGCAAAAACGCCCTCCCTCCGGTATGATATACCCTTTGGTGGCTTTCCTCAAGGGAATTTTGCAGGGTTTTGACGTGAAATTGGGCATAATTCTGACTAAATTAGTTGACTTAAGTCTTTATCTGGTATAGAATTAAGAGCAATTAAGACGTAACAGATAGCAAGTAAGAATTTAGTGCAGAAATAAGGCATACATTTCTGCTGATTTTTAGCGATTGACACAAGTGTTAATATAATTATGATATAACCATGAACCCACTGGCGGATGAACTTAACACCATTCTCAAAGGCACGATTGCGGGTCGGCTCTTTTCCAATCTGGGGCGGCGCTTTTATTTTCCCAAAGGCATTATCGCTCAATCAACGGAGGCAAAGAAATCCGCGACCTTTGCAAACGGCACTATCGGCATGGCCTATTCCAAAGGCAAGCCGCTGATCCTTTCGGCTATTGCTGACAATATGGCGACACTGACTCCCGAAGAGTCCGTTGCCTACGCTCCCACTGCCGGGGTCGAAAAGGCACGAACGGGCTGGAGGGATCGGATACTTGAAAAAAATCCGTCACTCGATCCGGCTAAAATATCCCTGCCGGTTGTTGTTCCGGGGCTGACATCCGGACTGTGCTGCGTGGCGGATATGTTCATCAGCAAGGGTTCCAGCCTTATCACCAGCGATCCCTGCTGGGACAATTACAGCCTGATCTTTGAGGTCCGCCGGGGGGCCGAACTTTTATCCGTACCCTTCTTCAATACGGGACCGGGGCTCGACATGGAAGAAATAGCCACTGCGGTGCGGCATCAGGCAAAGAGCGGTACGGTGCGGATACTCTTCAATTTTCCCAACAACCCCGCGGGTTATTCCCCCACCACCAGCGAGGTGGAAGCCCTTGTATCACTGATACAGGAGGCTGCCGAAGGCGGGGCGGATGTTCTGGTGATTTGTGATGATGCCTATTTCGGCCTGTTTTATGAAGACAGTATTTCGCGGGAATCGTTATTTACCCGTTTCGCACATATCCATGACCGTGTGCTGGCGATCAAGATCGACGGCCCCATAAAAGAAGATTATGTCTGGGGGCTGCGTATGGGTTTCCTCACTTTTGCCTCAAAAGGACTCACTCAGACCCATTATGACGCGCTGATAAAAAAACTCATGGGGGCAATTCGTTCTTCAGTCTCATGCGCCAATACCAGCGCCCAGTACCTGATGCTCAAGGCAATGGAAGACCCCCGCACTCCCGGCGAAAAGGACAAGTACCGGACAATGCTCCAGCGCCGCTACAATCTGGTGAAAGATTTTGTCAACTCACATCAGAATCATCCGGTGCTGCGGCCCCTGCCTTTTAACTCAGGCTATTTTATGAGCTTCCACAGCGAGGTGGATACCGAAGTCCTGCGGCAGGAACTTCTTTCCAAACACGGCATTGGCGTTATTTCTCTGGGCGAACATTATCTGCGGGTGGCCTTCTCCAGCATTGACGAAGACAAAATTACCGCGGTGTACCAGCAGATTTATGATACCGCGACGCAGTTAAGCGAAGCTGATTTTTAGCTTGGCGCGATAAAGCCCCACCCGGACAGAGGCGGCGGGGCTGTGAGAACGCTGTACTATCATCTCTCTGCTATACTTGACCCGCTGCCACTCCCTGTCGAGTATTATTCGCACATGGCGGGTCAAGCCGTCACAGTATGGTGACATCATTGTCATAACCCCGCTGTCTCCATCCGGCGGACATATGCCGGCATAAGGCAATAGCATTTACCATGATTTATGACAATGTGGGAACAGGCCGCCTGAGGGGCCGGGGCCGCCAGCGGGCTGGCAAATATATCTGGAGCTCTCCGCCGGAGCAGACTACGGAATAACAGCGGGAATGGGTACGGTAACAGCCTGACCGCTTAATAAAATGATAACATGATGATAACCATAATGCTTACTGTCTTAAATGGTCAGGTGGCTGCACAGGCGGACTCCACAGGCATATTTGTCAGCCCGCTGGCGGCCCCGGCCCCCTCATGCGGATTATGTCACATAGTAATAGTAAATGCAGTTGCCCTGTACGTAGCGTATTACAGCGTACCGATCTAAAAATCCAGAAGATTCTTGTCCGCCAGTAATTGTCTGTTATCGGGGAATTCCGCAAGAGCCTCGTCAATGATCCGCGACGCTTCTTCATAGTTCCGTCTGTTGTAAGCGGATGCAAAGCGGTTGTGAAAATCCGATGCCCGGTTTGAGCGGTATATTTGCAGGGAACGATCCAGATCGGAATGTGAGCCGAAACGGACTATTACCGTTTCAATAAAATTGATCGCGGCAAGCCAATCCCGCGCGGGTGCGGCGGAAAGAGCAGCAGCGGTTTTTTGAGCGGTAAAAATTATCAGCTCAGCAGCGCGAGCTTCTTCTATTTGCTTGTTGCTTCGGGCCTGTTCTATGGTATCAAGAATTATTACACCCTCACCGGCTGTTATTATTTTGGAAGCATTGTTCACAATCTCGGTGTCAATCACCGCGGCTTCCAGCCGTAAATATTCAACCGGATCAATAAACGGTTTCTGGCTGTCCAGCAATTCCCTGACAGCGGCGAATTGGCCTGTCCTTATCAGCTTTTGGGCGCGGTTGTTTGTAGCGGCCAGAATAAATTCCTGCCAGCGGCTGCTGTCAGGGTACAGCGGCATGACAAGACCGGCCCAGCGCAGACAATCTTCTTCTTTTCCCGCTTTCAATAAAGACGCGCCGTAATTGAAAATACGGTTCATCATATCCTGCCGGGGATTTTCAAAAATGGAATCATGCGCGGCATTTTCAGGGCCAAAAGACACGCTGGACAGATCAACTCCCAACAGAACAGCCCGGTCAATAGCCAGAGGAACGGCCTCGGCAAAACGGCTGCGCAATTCAAGATCAGCGATACGGTTTTGAAGTATCAGGGAAACCAGCTCTACGGGGCTTATGGTAACACGGTCGCGGTAGTTTGTAGCGGGAACATAGGCAAAGCCGGTAACTGTACCGAATTGATCATGAAAATCCCTGCGGTGGCCCGGATCAAACCCATACGGATTGGTAGTCTCAACATCTATCGATTCGCCGCCTGTGCGAACAATGGCAAAGGCATGATCCTTTGTCTTAACCCCCGTAACATCAAGGCCAATCGATTTGGCAAGAATCATGTACAGTACAGCCGATGAAACGCAATTATATCTCCCGTTGGAAAGCAATGTATCGACTCTGGTTTGAGTGAACGAATAGGTTCTGAGGAATTTTGTGTGCATAAAATTCAAAACATATTCAGCCTGATCCTTCTCCGCCTGGGGAAGCCCCGGCGAGGCTCGCAATTCATTGGCGGCCGCGCGGATTTTTTCCAGATTGGCATTGACGGTTATTCCGGTATCGCCCGATGCCCAGAGGCTGATCTCCGCGAAATCAGTCCATGAATAGCCGCCCGCCCGTGCGCCCCGCTGCGCGTATTCAAAGGCCCGCGGTTCCGGCTCAACACGGGGGAAATTCTGGGCAAAAAGCCCCGCCGTTCCCACCAGGAGAAAAAGCAACATTATTGACGATTTCTCACGCACAATTTATTATACAATAATCCCTTATTGGAGTGAATATGCCAAAATCCGAAACGGATTTAATTATTATCGGGGCGGGGCCAGCAGGACTGACAGCCGCCCAATACGGAGCGCGGGCGAACCTCAAAACGCTGGTGATCGAACAGTTTGCCCCCGGCGGTCAGGCTCTGTTGATCGATGTGCTTGAAAATTATCCCGGAAATGTTGATCAGCGGGATTTCGAAGGCAGGGTGATTGCCGGACCAAAAACCGGTTTTGAATTTTCCCAGGACCTGCACCGGCAGGCGCAGGCTTTTGGCGCTTCGTTTGTCAGCGGCTCGGTAACTTCGCTGCAAAAAGCTGGGAATGAATTTACCGTAACGCTGGCAAGCGGCGAAACATTAAGCGCTCCCGCTGTAATTATCGCAACCGGGGCCGCTCACCGCTGCTTGAATGTTCCCGGCGAAAAAGAGTTCGCCGGAAAGGGCGTTTCGTACTGCGCCACCTGCGACGGGCCTTTTTTCAGAAATAAAAAAATATGGGTTATTGGCGGAGGAGATGCCGCCTGTGATGAAGCGCAGTACCTTTCGCGGCTTACATCAAAAGTTATTCTCGTTCACCGCCGGGATCGCTTCCGCGCACAGAAAGCCCTTGCGGAACGTGTTATGCGCAACCAAAACATTGAAGTCCGCTTTAATACAACGATCAGGGAAATCCGCGGCGGGCAAAAAGTCACCTCGCTTGTGCTGGAACGCACCGGCAATGATGGCAGGGGAAACGGCGAGGTGTACGAAGAAGCCGCGGACGTAGTTTTTATTTTCGCCGGAACCGTTCCGCAGTCCGCGCTTGTTGCGGGAAACGGCGGCGATGGCGGCCTTTCAGCCGGGCTTGACGAAAACGCTTACATCATTACCGGGCAAAATATGGCAAGCTCCGTGCCGGGGCTTTTCGCCGCCGGTGATGTCCGAGCCGGTTCTTTCCGCCAGGTGGTGGTTGCCGCCGCCGAAGGTGCGGTAGCGGCCCACAGCGCCGCCGCATACATTGATGAAATAAATTCATGAACACCGCGTACCACACCATCAGCCGCCTGTTATGCGTAATTATATTCTCTATTTTGTTTATTGTTCCCCTGCATGGCCTTGAGTTTTCCGATCCCCTTCCCCCGGAAGAACTTGCAGCGGCCATTGAAGCCGCTATGAGCGATGAACAGGCTTTGGCCCAGACCTTTATGCTCGGCTGGGTGGGGGCCGAACCTTCGCCGCTTATCATGGACTGGATTCGTGACCGCAACATCGGCGGCGTGAAAATTTTCGGCTGGAATACCGATGACACCCTGCTGCTTGCCAGAACTGTAGGCGTGCTGCAGGAGGCAAGCCTTGCCGGCCCCTTCAATATTCCGCTGCTCGTGGCCACCGATCAGGAAGGGGGCTGGATTCGCCATGTCAAGGGAAGCACCAGCGAAACGCCGGGCAATATGGCTATCGGCGCTTCGGGCTATCCGCATGACGCATACCTCGCCGGTTACTACATTGGCAGGGAACTCGCGCTTTTGGGAATAAACATGAACTTTGCCCCCACCGTTGATCTTTTTACCAACCGCGACTCCGCGCTTATCGGGCCCCGCGCTTTTGGAAGCGATCCGGTCAAGGCGGGGATACTCGGCGCGGCGATTATGAAAGGCCAGCAGGCCGCCGGAATAATTCCCACGGCAAAACACTATCCGGGCCACGGCGATACTGATCTGGATTCACACGGCGTTCTGCCAAGAATCGACATCTCGTTTGAAACGCTGTGGAACCGGGAACTCATTCCCTACCGGATGCTCAGCGCCGAAGGGCTTCCCGCGATAATGAGCGGACACCTTGCCTTTCCGCAGACCAGCGCGGCGCAGGCCCCGGCTTCGCTTTCATCATGGTTTTTACAGGATGTGTTACGCGATAAAATCGGCTTTCGGGGAATTGTGATCACCGATGATCTTATGATGAACGGCGCGACAACATGGGCGGGAAGCCTCTCCCAAACGGCGAAACAGGCCCTGCTTGCCGGCAATGACATTATCATGCTTTCGGCAACGCCAAGCCTTTTCGATCCGGTGTGGAGCCGCCTGCTTGCCTCAATGAGAGAAGAAGAAAATTTCCGCCTGAGGGTACGCGAAGCCGCCCGTAAAATAATCGAGTTAAAGCTGCGCCATCTTCGCGGCAGGCAGAGCGTTCCCTTTATCCCTGATCTGAGAAAAGTCGAACAGGAAATGCGCGATCCGGAAAGCGCCGCGTTCTTTTTGAATCTCGCGGCGCACAGCGTAACCATTGTCAAGCCGCGGACAGGACAATCCGGCAGCGCTCAGGCAAATGTCTTTCCGCTAAGGCCGGAAAATGCCGGACAGGTATTGCTTGCCGGACAATACAGCGATTTTTTCAGAACCGGAACAGCCGCCTTTCCCGCTGCCGCCTCATACCGGTATTCAGAAGCCCAGGGCGCGGCTCCGCTCGTCTCAATGGCGCGTAATGCGGATACCATTATTTTCTGCCTGTCCGATGCCTCAGGACTCAGGCTGCTGCGGAGCCTTCAACCGCTGGGAAAACGGGTGATCGTACTTTCGGTACTCAGCCCGGTGTACCTTGAAAGCGTCCCCTGGGTGGACGGCGCGGTTGCGGTGTACAGCTATGCCACTGAATCTTTTGCTGCGGGCTTTTCCGCAATCACCGGAAGAATTCCCGCGCAGGGGGGACTTCCCTATGATTAAACAACGCTGGCAAAAAATGAAAAAACGCGATACTGCCGCGATCGAAGCGCTGCTCCGAAGCAGGGAACGCTGGTGTACCGGTGCTTGCGGCAGATACCTGAGCCGCGATACTGCGCATGAACATGTGTGGCTGCTGAAAAATCCCGCCAGCGGCATTTCAGCGGGCAGCCCCACCGCAGGTGGCATCAGTGCCCTGATTATCCAGTCAAAACGGGGCCTCTTTCCGGTTTTATGCGGATTGGAGGATATTCCCCTGCCCCGCTTTGTTCACGGGTTGTTCAGCGGGGAAGTTCATTCCCTGCAAGGCATTAGCAGCGAAGCCCTGACACTGGCGCGGGCCCTGGAAAAATGCGGTCTGCGGGCAGCAGAGGACATTGATTACGAGCTGATGAGCCTTGACAAAGCGCCCCCGGACAGCGCACGCATGGGCGGGCCTGCGGGCCTCATCCTGCGAAAACCGGAATTTACCGACATGAACGCGCTTGCCGCATTGCACGCGGCCTATGAGCAGGAAGAAGTAGTGTCAAAAAATGGCGTTTTTAGCGCGGCAGTCAGCCGCCTGAATTTGCAGCGGATTTTTACCAACGAACAGATGCTCGTAGCGGAACTCAACGGACGGCTGGTGGGCAAAATCAACACCAGCGCGGACTCTTTTACCCGTTTTCAGGTGGGCGGTGTCTATGTTCACCCCGATTTCCGGGCACAGGGAATTGCCCTCCGCATGACCGCCGAATTTGTCCGTTCCCTCATCGCTCAGGGAAAGGGGGTCAGCCTCTTTGTCAAAAAATCCAATCCGGCGGCCCTTTCCGTGTACCGCCGCGCCGGTTTTGAGTTTTTGGCGGATTACCGGATAAGTTATTACTAAGGTACCCAGGTGAATACCTGTTGACATTTTCAAGAGTCATGGTAAATTTACAGTTATAGGGGGAAAAAATGACCTTCTTTATTGTCGATGATTCTCGAACCGCTCGCAACCTCATAAAAAGCTATTTAGGCGAACTCAATATAGGCCATGACCCTGCCTTTTTAGAAGCGGAAAACGGCGAAACCGCCGTAGTTATGTTAAACAGCCAAAGCTTTGATTTTGCCTTTCTCGACTGGAATATGTCAACCAAAATGACCGGACTGGATGTACTAAAAGAAATTCGCAAGATAGACAAATATAAACACGTTCCCGTAGTTATGATAACCAGCGAGATCGAAAAAACCAATGTTATAGAATCCCTCAAGGCCGGTGCTTCCGATTATATTGTTAAGCCGATAGATACCAAAATTTTCAAGGAAAAAATAACAAAGCTGCTGAAAATTTAGCTAACCCGTATTTCAGTTAGTATAGCGGATACTTCCTTCCGCACCGTAAGTGCGGATAATCCGTTCTTCGTCGCTGTCTTCTACTACGATTTCCCGAACATAGGGGACCAGCTTTGTTTGCGGTCTGGGGAAGAAGCCGTGTTTATAGCCAACGCTGAAGAAAAGAATCCAGCGGTTGAAGTACATATTTCCACGCCACTGGCTTTCAACGCGTGAGGGGTTAATGTCCCAGGACAAGCGGAGATCAACAAAGAACGCGCCCTGGCCCGCTCTTGTGGCCATTTGGACGTTGCCTATAAGGGACAGGTAAGACGGATCTATTTTGTCCTTTATTTCTTCAATCAACGGAAGGTTTAGCTGAGCGCCCAGCCCGAACAGGAACATATAGCTGCTAATACTCTTTGGCTTCCAGACATATTTAACCGAAAGCGGAATCCCCAAAGTCCAGAACGGATGCTCATCGAACAAATAGGAAGCCTGAATCCGGTCAGGGGAAATATCCACAGCCAGTTCAACGGCCATAAAGTTCAGGAATTGCCATTCCACCGCGACACCGGCTCCAAAGGAGGCGGCATGAACGGATTCACCTTCAACAAACAGCCGCTGATAATAGCGGGGAGCCCAGACAATACGTCCGTCCACATAGAGGATTTTCATGCGCCAGCGTTCATCTTCGGCATAGATATATACAATTAGAGGCTCAGGAATCTCAGGAGGAATAGCCATAAAAATATTCCGCATTAACTCCTCAAATTGGCCCATCAGTTCTTCCTGTGATACGTAGAGGCGATTTTGTTCATTCACTACGTAGCCGGTCCGGTTGTCAAAAAGCTGCAAATACAGAATATCCTCGCCCTCGTACAGATCAGCGTCCTCATTAGGGATATACGGGCCGGTAGTGCCAATAATAATATATTCAGCGGTCTCAGGGTTATCATGTTTCGTGTGTCTATAAGTAGCGATTTCCCCTTCAATCAGCGAGGTAACATAATCATTATCGATTATACCAACGCCGGTAATCGGCATGATGTGGATAAGCATACTTTTAACGCCCTCAGGCGGCGGCTCATAGGTATCAATAAGAACATAAGGATTAATAGTCTCAGGCGGCGGCTCTTCGGTGGCCCCCTGGATTATGGTTTGGGGGTTGGGCAGAGTTGGAGTTGAGGGGTTGGGTATGACTGGGGCTGGGGTTTGGGCCTCAAGCGTAATAATGACACTGCAACACAATAAACAGGCGATGAACAGCAGTTTTATCTTCATAAGGCAGACTCATAGCTCCTCATCATACATCATCGGCATTTTCACCGCCATTATAAACGCCCATTCACCGTCCGCACCTAGGGCTCTTCTTCCTCAGGCGGCAGTTCAGGAGGAGGAGGCTTGGCCCATTCAATGATAATGCCGCCGCCCTGACCGCTGCCGCCAGGACCGTCCTGTTTGCCAATGCCCTCAGGATCAATAACCTCAAATTTATAATAAGTCGTCATGTGCTGATAGGTTATATCAACAATGTAAGTGCCGGAATATTCGAATATTTCCGTAAAACGTATGGTTTCGAACTCAGGAAACCCGTCCCAGGGTACTATCTGGTCCTCGCCAAACGCGACATCACGTTTTATTACGACATCACACCTGTCGAGCGGGACTTGCGTTACATAGCCCTTATGCGCGGCATATACCGTAAGATCCTTTTCAAACCATGAATCCTTCATTACGATATAGAGCGAGCGAATCGGCGCGACCCACATTGAGTCAGCCTCAACGCCAACCAGCGCCCCATAGGGCTGACAGCCCCCGCACAAAGCGGCAAGAAACAGTGAAAAAATAGATATTTTCAAGCGCTTCCTGCCGCTCATCATTACACTCCCTTACAAAATGTAAATCAGGATCATGGAGATAGAGGAGGAGGAGGCCCAACAACAATAATCTTGATCGCCCGGCCAGTAGGAGCTACCGACTGCGGATTACCGATACAGAGCAATATGCCGCCGCCCATTGAACTACCGCCAGTATCGTTGGGAGCAGCATTGGGGGTAAACACGCCGGTAGTTTCGTTAAATTCTCCAGCTGATTGATTATCATGCGGTTCATAAAAGGTTATGCCATTACTGAGCGTCCATGTATCCGGTTCTCTGGCGCTTATTCCTGTTCCTCTGGTAATGTCGTTAATGGCCCTGACATCAAAGTTGGGAACTATCATGACCCAGCCCTCCCGGTAAGGCCTCCCAGTCGGCTGTATCGTAATATTGACAGTAGCAGGGAAAGGGAGTCCGGTTCCCGGAATATTAGTTGCAATCGCCCTCACAAGGGTTACGCTTTCATCACCTTCCATTAACAGGGACCATACGTCAATTTGTCCGCCGTTGACAGTAGGAGTACCCTCTAAAGCGATGTTCGTCAACTGATTTACATATATCCCGCCCGCAAGACTGGTCGTAATCCCGCCAAATGTAAGTGTAGCGGTATATCTATCAGGATTAGCAGGAGGGAGAACTGCTGTAGGCAGTGTAAAATACGGATATACCTTGCCGCCGGTATCATTAAAGTCAAATATCCTGTGCCGTAAATAACCATAGCCGGCAAGAACACCAGTATTCGGAGCCACGGAAAACTTGAAGCTGGAACGATTGGTTGGAGAATCTACCCCGGGGCCAGTGTAACTATCAAACCGGGTTGTTATTGCGGTCATCGCAAAGCGTATTGCTCTGGTGTTAGCAACTATAACAAAGTCACCCGTACCTGTTAGCATATTAACATCATCGGCAGCAGTTACATTATTTATACCAGTAACCTCCCCAACAGCCAGCAGGGTTCGCTCATCGGTTTTCTTGTTCCAATAACCCCCAAACACAACCGCCCTGTTCGCGCCACCAATGGGCTGGCCTGTTCTCAGCCTGATGGTCAGTACCTTGCCGCGCGGCCCGCTGACACTTTTGTAATTTTCGGAATTAGTGGCACCGGCAGTACCTCCATTGGATCCATCGTCATAGAACGATACTTCAAAATAATTGATCAGGGCCTGGGCCAAGTCTAATGACAGGTTCCGCGAGGAGTTATTGTCCCCGGTGAAAATGCTCAAGCTGACCACACGGCGGCCATACTCGTCAAATTCAGCCTCCTCCGCAGGGTCCTCAAACATCATACAGCCACTCATTAACAGTGCCAGCGCCGCAGCACCGGCAATTAACATCTTTTTCATGCTTGCTCCTTCCTCCCTTACTCGGTCAGCGGGGAAATAATGATCCGTATTGGCCGCGAAGTTGTCGAGGATTTCGGCTCTCCGATACAGAGCATGATGGCGCCGCCCAGCGAAGCGCCGTATGAATAATCAGTAACAGTGGGGTCAAAGTCTGTTTCTTCAATGGGATACTCAGGGGCTCCGGTAACCTTGTTGTTGTCATGAACTTCGTAGTCGAACATACCATTGCTCAGTGTCCACCAGTCACCGTCTCCATTTGCTGTGCTTATGGCCTTGACCTGCAGACTGATAACCAGCATACAAAAGCCCTCGTTAAGGGGTTCAGAGCGCATTGCTATATCAATGGGAAATGATGCTGGAATAGCTACATTGGTCTTGGCAGGCGTGGGGGAAAGACCTCCACCGGGTACCGCTGTTACCGCGGTTAATCCATCTTCCTTGTAACCGGTAAAAATGGCATACGAATCAAATACAAAGTCAGAGCTTATATTGGTACGTATACCTGGAAGATGAGCCGTATTAAGTCCATAGGAAAATGTGGCGGTGGCCGTAGCCGCAGTCGCTGCTGGTGCCTTTGCAATTGCCTTGGGCAGCTTGAAATACGGGTACAAGTCCATGGTAGCCAGATCACGTTTGTGCCACAACTGCCGCCGCGCTTCGACAGACCCTATCCTGTTCGCGTACTGAAAGGTAGCAGCCTCTGCCGTAGTTGTCATATAGTTCACATCCGTAATCGGGGTTGTTACAAGATCTTCGGTATAGGGATGATTGGCCGTACCGGTAATCTGGAAGCTGCTTGTGGTGGATGTATCAAAGCGTGTATTAAGCGGAGACAGCTCGAACCTGATACTTTCGGTGGCGGTTGTTACCGTTGGAGCTGTACCGATAGGGGTGGAAGTAGCTGGAGTACCACCCCAATTTTGATGGGTAATGTTTCCGGTGGCAAGCAGGACTTTCTCGTCAGTCTGTTTTGCCCAGGCACCCCCAAAAACAATGGCGTTCTCTACGCTGTTTAGCGGGAAGCCAACCGGAAGCCTGACCGTAAGCGTCTTCCCCCGCGGACCGGCCGCGCGGTAGTAGTTGTATGTTGTAGGGGTGGCAGTGGAATTACCATAGAACACAACCTCGTAGTAGTTAATACCGACTATTCCGGTGTCCAGGGTCATATTCCGTGAACGGCGGCCCTCGTCTCCGGTAAGAATAGTCAGAGTAACAACCTGGCGGCCAAACTCGTCAAATTCAGACACAGGTCCGGGTTCCTCAAAGGGCATACAAGTACCCATTAAGAGTACCAGCGCCGCAGCAGCGCCGGCAATAAATGTCTTCTTCATAAAATCCTCCTTGCGTCTCCTTTGACGTTAAGGGTCTCCCTTAGGGAATTGCAGCAAGTTTGGTGATAATAATCTTTATGGGCCGCGAAACCGATGCAGAAGCCGGATCTCCGACACAGAGCATGATGGCCCCGCCCAGCGAAGCGCCGTATGAATAGCCCGACCCTGCAGGACCACCAGTAAAACTTGTGGTAGCACTGTCTTTCGCCATCACGTCGGCCCCGCTAACGGTGTTATTATCATGAAGCTCGTAATCATACAAACCATTGCTCAGTGTCCACCAGTCTGCGGGATTTGCCGCTTCTGTGTTTAGAGGCTTGACCGGGAAACTGATAACCAGCATACAAAAGCCCTCATTAAGAGGAGGCTCATACGTTGATATGGCAATCGAAATTAAGCCTTGCATAGCTATATTGGTTTTGGGGGGAACAAGACCTCCGGCGGGAACCGCTTTTACCGCAGTTATTCCATCTTCCTTGTAACCGGTGCTAATGCCATAGGAATCAAATTCAAAGTCAAGAGGTATATCGGTCTTTATACCTACATAAAGATCGGAGGGGGGGGGAGTTCCTGTAGTGGCAAGTCCAAAGGTAAAGGTTGTGGTGGCAGTAGATGGAAATAAAGGGCCGCCGACAGACTCCGGTTCAGTTTTGGGCAGTCTGAAGTACGGCAGCAAATCACCATTATCCGCATCCCGCTTGTGGTTCAACTGAGATGATGTACCTAACGAGTTTAAGGTAGGGGTTGAACCAGTTTCATAGTCGCGAACGTTCAAAGGAGATTGTCCAGTACCAGTAATCTTGAAAGAGGTGTCAGGGGATGTATCAAAGCGCGTCTCAAACGAAACCAATTCATAGCGTATATTTCTGGTCTCGGCGGTAATTGTTGTATTTGTGGTCAGCCCTGCAATCCCATAATTTAAATGGGTAACTCGTCCAACGGCAAGTAGCTTCTTTTCGTCAGTTTCCCGTGACCAGGTTCCGGCAAAGGCAATGGAGCCATTTCCAACGCCGAGAAGCGTGTTGGTACTCCCCACGTTAAGACCAACCGGAAGCCTGATTGTAAGCGGCTTTCCACGGGGACCAGCTGCACGGTAATACTTGGCTGTATCACCAGCGACCGCGCCATGGAACACCACCTCGTAGTAGTTAATGGCGACCCGGCCTATGGGCAGGGTCATGTTACGGCTGCCTTCATCTCCGGTAAAAATGGTCAGGGTTACCATGCGGTTGCCGAACTCGTCATACTCAGGCGCGGGGCCTTCCGGTTCAAAGAGCATACAACCGCCCATCAGCAGGGCCAGCGCCGCAGCGCCGACGAACAACATCTTCATCATCTTCTTCATAGTTTTTCTCCTTCCTATGTTATTTTCTACTGCCGTGGCAGTCTTTCAAAGAGTATTTTAATCGCGCGGGCATTAACGGACTGTACATCTCCGACACAGAGCATTAAAGCGCCGCCCAATGAAACGCCATAATCACCAGTAGTACCATATCCAGCCGCAGGGAGACTGGAAAGGATGGCGTTATCGTGAATCTCGTAATCGTACATTCCGTTGCGAAGTGTCCACAGTTCGCCGTTAGGAACATCAGGGGACATGGCCACGACCGGGAGGTTTATCACGAGCAGACAGAACCCCTTATGTACGGGCTGCTGATACAGCGCTATCTCTATGTCGATTGGTCCCAGTGGAGTAGTAAAACCATTAGGATAGGCGACTCCGAACGCGTCAGGAACAGCGATCGTATTCCAAGCAATAGCCGAAGAAGTACCAATTTTAACAGGTCTGGCTTGTACCGCAGTTAAACCGTCATCCGAGTTGTCAGTCAGAATAGCCCATGAATCAAACTCAAAGTCAGGATTGGCTATAACCACATGTATCGCCTGTTCATGATCGGGTCCCACCTTATATTCAAAAGTGGCTTGCGGATTAATGTCATTTCCAAAGTATGTACCGCCCTCTGCCTTACTGGGCAGCCTCCAAAACGGACGCTCCCTGGTAATACCGTTGTTTTCGTTAATGGTCAGGTGGGCAATGGTGGTATTTCTGCCGACAACTCCTCCAGAAGTAGCATAGCCGCTCTCATAAATACCTGCGGGGTAAAAACCCTCAATAGCCTTGAATTCGTCAGGACTGGTAATTTTGAAGCTGGTGTCTGAATGATCCGCGACAGCGTTATTGGTTTTTGCGCCGAATTTGGTTTCTATTGGATATAATCGAAACTTTATGGCGCGAGTGTCTTCGCTGATTGGATAACCTACTGCCGGGACATCCTCATCACCACCATCCTCCCTATACGCTATAACATTTCCGGTCGCAAGAAGGGTTCTATCATCAATGGACCGGTCCCAAAAGCCCGCAAACGCAATGGCGTTTGTTGCATCGGTGGTCAGTGCAAAATCAACCGGCAGCTTGATGGTGAGTATCTTTCCTTTTGGCCCGGACGCGCGGTAGTAATCAGGCGAGATAAGAGGATCAAAGAACACTACCTCGTAGTAATTAACCGCTACCTGCGCGATAGTCAGGTCAAGATTACGGGAATCCCTGCCTCCGGTGTCAATGTCCAGCGTCACCAGACGGCGGCCTTGAGAGTCAAATTCTATGACTTCCCTTTTGTCCCCGGGATCCGGCTCAAAGAACATACACGTACCGAATACCAGCGCCAGCGCCATTATCCCGGCCACATACATCTTTTTTTTCATAAACTTCCTCTCCTTCGATCTTAAGTTTATACCATGTTTCAAAGAAAAACCATAGGGTTTTTCATAAATTCCTAAAATTCCGGATTATACAGCGGATTCCCTATCCGCACCAAAATACCCCCGCCCATGGAATTTTTTTCCTCAATAACGCCACCAGGACGCGTCAAATAGCCCTGATCAGGCCGGTCATAATACATTCCGGTCTTGATCCACCAGGTATGGCGGTCAAAGTTGCCCTCGCCGCCCACTTGTGCCCCTAACATGGAAACCTGTATGCGTACTGACAGCAAAGCCCAGCCTTCTCTCCATAAGTCGTTGATTAGCTTCACACCGTAAGTGCCAGTACCGACAGAGGTTGCGGGAGGGCCGGGAGGGCCGGGAGGCGGGTACGAAGTATTCGGGGCAGGGGGGCCTACCAGATAAACCCTGTAGTTTGTGAGGGGCTCCAGATAGTACCGGTAGCCAAAGAAGGTACTGCCCGCAGTGTTTTCTGTGTTGGAGAAGGCGGGAGTTCCGGCGGTAATCCCCAATGGGACTTGTACCTCGGTATATGTTCCCAGCTTTAACTGGAAACCGCCGTTGGCTCCCAAAGTCGCTGGATTGATAAGGCCGCCGCTAAATCCGGTATCATCAAGCGTTCCTTCCAGGGTAACAGGATCGCCGCCAAATACAAACTGTGTATTTTGACAATCTCCTTTAACTACATAAATATCTGTTGCCGGATGGGGAATCGTACTGGCCCCGCCATAAGGATTGCCCCCCATTATGCCTCTGACATACATTGTCGCGGTAATACCTGGGGTTGCGGTTATTTTTGTTTCAGACGGAAGCCTGAAATATGGGGCGTCTCCTATGGAAGTCGTTACCAGAGCGAAATTATCGGCGCTGGTAAGATAATTAGGCGGCCCTGTTACCTTAAAATCGCTGGTCGCCGCGTTGGTAACACGGGTTTCCAGAGCAACCATGCTAACCGTTATGGACGTGGTGCTCGCCCGTATTGTCAGATCGGCCGTACTCTCGTCAACCTTTGTAACACGTCCAATGGCGAACAAGGTCAGTTCAATCGCCTCATCAGGATGAGATTCTATCAACTCCTTGTGAAGAATACGGCGGTACCCCGCGAAAACAAGGGCGCGGGCCCTGTTCGGACCGCCTGTGTTAAACGTCAGGCCATTGGGCAAGTTAATGTATAAACTCTTTTCGTTCCCGGTAACACGATATAATCTGACAGGAGTACCCGGCTCTTCAATCAGCACTTCATAATAATTGACAACAGCCCTGGCAATATCAGCGTTAAGGGCGCGCTCGCCAAGGGCGCGTTCCCCGCCTGAGAAACGTATACCCACATTGACAATACGCCGCCCGTCCGGATCAAAACGGATTGTCTCAATTTCTTTGGGCGGTTCAACAACGCAGGAGAGCATGAGTACAGCGAGGAATGCGGCGAATATAACGCTGTATTCAAGCCTTTTCATTCTGCTCCTTCCTGCCCAATACACAAGCAGCTCATAACTGAATCCTCGGATTATAAGTCGGTTCCCCAACCTTTAACAGTATTCCTCCGCCCAGCGATAAAACCTCACTGCCCAAGTCCGGCAAATCATCATATACTCCGGTACGAATAATCCAGATATTGCGTGTGTCCTCGCCGGGCGGGGCCGAAAATACCTTGAAGGGTATCCTGAGGGACATATAAACCCAGCCCTCATCAAACATCGGGATTATCTCATTGTCCTCATCAACCGGCATTTTTTCCCAGGGCCGGATATTATCAACAGCTGTAGCGCTGGCGTTGCTGCCGGTGGCGTTTACAATACCGGTCGGCTCTGTTGTCTTGATATGCAGACGAAAACCAAAACCATCATGCCCGTCATAAGCCCAAAACGCGCCTCCTGGTCCTATATCTTCACCATCCTGATCTTCACCGGGCAGCATATTAACGTATCCTTTGATTTTTGGCATAGGATAATAGCCCTTTCTGAGAGTAGCGCCAGTGGGAATAGCGGATCCTGCTGCGTGGCGGACAGGCCGGAATACCAGCGCTGGCCGGGAACCGCCATCAAGATAAAAGAACCGGGTGTGGCTGAGACCAAGAAAATAACTAACCCATAATCGCGCTATAATACCAGCCTCAGGGGTTCCGTCATTGGGACTTAGGGGAATACCATTATGGTAACCCATACTATTGTAAGGCGCCTTATCTTCGATATAATCGTTGTCGTACGGAACCGTGAAATAGGGCATATACCTGCTAGACAAGGTTCCGTTCGCATTATAGGTTTGCAAATGCTGGTAATTACCATCCCTATAGGTTGAGTATCCCTTATTATATTGGAGCTCCCCGTAAGGAAAAGTATGAGGCCGAGAGGGACCGTTTGCAGGCTCCCATGCATCTCTTCCAACCCAATATGGACCCGGTCCCGATGGAGTCGCGATAAAAAACGGCGCGGCCGCTACAAACGCCTCTTGTGCGGCAGCTCTATATCCACCCTGATTGCCGCCGCCCTTACCAGGAATTTGTGTACCAGGATTACCCCACCAGCCAGCAGTCGTATCAATTGCCGGGTTTGGATCATTAACCCCGCTGCTTGAGCTCTTTACGCCGGTAACATTAAATTTAAGGGCATTCATTGTAAATGTAATTGACTCTGTATAACCAGGATCACCAGGACCACCGGCAAACAGTTCCCAACTGTTTATCCAAGTGTTGTTATATGATATATTTTTAACGCCGCCAGGCCGTCCCGTCTGAGTCTGATCTGACGGCGGTAATACTGTTCCAAAGGCAAGCATATACAGCTCTTTGGTTTTAGGATGCCGGTATCCCCCTATACATATCATAGGGATGCCCTGGTTCCAGTCGACTATAGTTTGACTCACGAAATCTTCCGGGAGCCACATATAAAAAATTGTTGTCGGCAGGGTCGCGGTCCCGCTTGCGCGGAATATCTGGGCGCTGTAAGGATTTGTTGCGCCGGTATTGACTTTGAGCGTTACCTCAAAATAATTGATACAGGCCTTTGCGACAGCCAGGTCAAGAGCGCGGGCATCTTCCTCTGAGGCCGCGCCGAACCTTATGCCGATTTTACGCATGGGCACGCCATCCGCCGTAAAACGGATTTCGTCATCATCAGGCCATTCTTCTTCCTGATTGTTGTTTTTTTCGGGGAAAAAATTACAGGATAAAACAGAGGAGAACAGCGTTATGGTTATTACCAGAAATACACTGAATTCAAGCCCCTTTTTCATGCTTCTCCTTCCTGTAATATACGAGTATAGATTCCCCTCTTTATACAATAATTATATTGGGATTATATGATTCTGTCAAATTTTTTTAAGAAAAAAATGAAAAAAAGAATACCGTACCGCTGCGGGCGTTCGCTTGCAGCCTCGCTGTTTTTTGCTCTATTTCTGCACTGTTTTGGGCCTTTTTTGCGCTATTTTCACATCAAAAACTGACGCATTTTGACACTCCACGGTGTATGAAAAAGTAGACAGCAACGTTTTTAGGCTACGGAAGTCGTTTCCTGCGAGGTACTACCATTCCCGCGCAACAAAATCGCCGGGTATGTCCATTTTCATCGTATCGCCGGATTGCTCCAGCACATACATTCCCGCTTCTATCGTGGCTTCTTTTTCTTCCGAACCAAATATCGCTCCGGCTATCGCTCCCTGTATCTTCCGGTTATCATTCCGTTTGTTCCGGGATTCTCTCAGTATCTCCAGCCGCTTGATGTGGCGTTCTATATCTTTCTGTTTGGGTTCGGTTTTTACTTCCACCGCGATTATATAGTCCCCGTTCTCCAGCAGTATATCTATCTCTGCTTTGACGTTTCCCTGCTCATCGAGGATTTTATAATTGCCCTGCGCTATACTCTCAAAATGGAAGCCCATTTCGTTAAACCGTTTGGCTATGCCGGGGGCAACCAGGTGTTCGGCCAGTTTCCCGAACTTATTGTGCAGTTCGCCCATTTGTTTGCTGTTGCGGCGCACGATCTTTTCGGTTTTTTCCAGACTCTTGTCGATTTTTTCCTTCCATTGCTCAAATTCTTCGGCGGATTTATTCAGGGCCGCCCATACCTGCTCAAAGGTTATGCCGCGCGGGTAATCGGGGACATTTGTTGTAGTTTCCATAGTTCTACTCCCATTATATCTTCTTGCAAAACTAAGGCAATAGCAGAAATGTATGCCTGAAAAATACTAAAAAAGACCCGCAAATTCTTTCGAAGAACCCCGGCAATGGGACGGCCAGCGGCAGCGGCAAAAATCTGGATGAGTCTGCCTGCGGAGCCTTGTCCAGCCTTTCTCCTGCAACCGGGTATGTGTATTGGGGTAGTCTCCTCCAGCAGAGAACTCCAGACAATTCTTGCCACTGCCGCTGGCCGCTCCTACCGGGCTTTATTCGGCACATAGCGGACCTTGCACTATTTCGGGCATACATTTCTGAATTAACTTAGTCATGCAATACTAATGGGGTGCAGATGCAGGCCGCTTTAATGGATTGGGAAAATTCGTTAAAAGTCAGGAATATGATAGGGATTTCCTACCATGACCAGAATGCCCCCGCCCAGAGAAAGTTTTGCCTTGCCCGTATCGGGCCGGTCATGAAACATTCCGGTGCAGATATACCAGGTAAGGTGGCTAGGCTCATCAGCGAGTATCTTGACCGGAAGGCCCAGGGCAAGCAATGCCCAGCCGTCTGTCCATATACCTGGATGTTCGGGCTCGGTACTTATCCCTATCGGAAAACCATTTGTCAGTTGGGCAAGATCCAATAAACCGTTTGGATCGGCAGCACCCTCGATCCACGCCTCCAATTTGATGGGATCGCCGCCCCATAAAAACTGTGTATTATGAAAATTTCCTTTTGGTCCTACCCAAATACTCCTTGCCGGATTCGGAGACAAAAAGGGAGCTTTCGTTATGCCTGTTATGTGCAATCTCGCCGTAATGTTTGTGCTGTCAGACGGAAGTCTGAAATACGGTAGCACTCCGATATCAGTCGCTATAACCTGATAATTATCATCCTCGACGGTGCGAAAACCAGTTGGCCCTGTTATCAGGAAATCGGTTGGCCCTATAACATCGTTTTCCAGGGCAATCATGGTAAATGTTATGGTTGAGGTATTCGGTTGTATTGTTAAATTGGCAGTATTTCCATTAACGGCTGTGCAGCGTCCTATCGCAAGCAGGATATTATCAAAAGCTAAAGCCGAGCGGCGGCGATATCCCGCGAAGATCACGGCTCTGGGCGCACCACCAGTTACGGGGGTGGCAAGGTCCAGTCCTTGCCGTATTCTGATGAAGAGATGAGCGCCTCTGCTTCCGGCTGCACGGGAATAGATTATGTCTCCACCGTAATCATCCCGGACTACCACTTCATAGAAATTGAAAATGGCCTCGGAAATATCAGCGGAAAGGGCGCGGCCCTGCTCATCCTCTGCCTGTATTGCCACTGTAACCAAAGGATTCCCGTATTTATCAAAAAACGGACCAGAATCAGCGTCATCTTTACAGGAGACAATAAGCACCACCAGGAGTACGGCTATGCCTGTGAATACACTGTATCCAAATGCTTTCATCCTGCCCCTTCCCGTGATTTGCGAGTACAGATTCCCCTCTTTATACAAGTATTATATTACTTTTTTACGATTTTGTCAATTTTTTTGATGGGACTTTGAGCCGCTGATGCCCGCCGCAGGCGGGCCTAAGCGCACGCAAAACGGTGTCAGTCACCTTTTTGGGAACAAAAATGGCGTGTTTTGACACTTGCTGGTGTATGAAAAAGTAGACTATGTCAGCAGCGCTATTTCATCGGTTATGGCTTTTTCCACAAAACTGTTGAGCGATACCCGTCTTTTTTTTGCCAAAATAGCTATTTGCCTGTGGAGTTCCGGTGATAAACGGACATTAAATTTGCCGGAATATGGTTTTTCCGGTTCCACCCCTTCTTCTTCACACCATGCAATATAATCATTAACAGAATCCCTAAAGGCCTTCTCTATTTCGTTGACCGTTGTACCCTGAAAGGTTATAACATCCCTGATATTTACAATATCCCCATGAAATATTTTAGCCTGCGCATCGTACTCTACCGTACCCAAGTATCCTTTATATTCTATCATAGCGTACCCCCGCGTTTTCAAGGAATCTTCTGAGCGAATTTACCGCTCCCTTATCCGTGGTCTTTCGGGGATGTGGACGGTGAAATACAGCCCGTACTCCATTAAGTTTAACCCGCAGCCTTGATCCCGAACCTTCGGATAACTCAGCGCCCAAAGCAACAAGAAGCCCTTCAATCTCGGCCCACAGGATATTCGACAAAACAGGATTCCTGAAAACCGATTCCAGAGTCTTCTTGTGTTTTGAATTCATATTACTATAGTACTATAAAATGATACTGTTGTAAATACTATTGAGCGAAAACCCCTTTACATTCTTTTCAATTTGTGATTAAATGAAGTTTACTGAGGTTTTCAGAATTGATTTTTGGCCCTGTGGGGCTTTTTGAGGAAGGATATTATGTCACGAACCTGCGATATTTG
>JAIRUN010000114.1 GCA_031254365.1 Treponema sp.
TCGTAACAATTCCCGCAGGCAATACATTTTTCAGCATTGACCGGCTTTGCGGGATAGGAGCCGGAACTATTGATCTCCGTGTCAACATCCAGCACTTTCAGCGGGCAGGCGCGGATGCACAACAGGCAGCCTTTGCACAGCTCGCGGTCTATTTCGATTGTTCCTTTTTTCGCCATCAGGCTTCCCCTCTCATGACAAATGTTGACGAATTTTCTTGTCGTTCGTCTTATTTTTTACTATTTTAATAATATACAAGGGCTTTGAAAAGGCCCTAATTCTCACTTTTTCAAAAAGAGGAGTTTATGACAAAAATTGCCATTATCAGCAAATCAAAACAAGACTGGCAGACAATGTTCCGTATATTGGTATCTCAGGAGGATTTTGATATTTTTTTTGCGGGAGTTGACGGCTACGAAGCGTTAAAATCAGCGACCGTTCTGCACCCTGATATTATTATTATGGATTTTCAGATGGGCTGTATTGATGGGCCCAGCCTCGCCCCCATGTTAAAACGCAGATCGCCGTCCACGGCGCTCATTGTGATGGGTTCTCTGGAGGAAGAAGACCGGATCACCAAATCGGTGAGGGACGAAATATCCGGGTATCTGCTGAAAGAACTGGATATGGATAAACTGATCGCCGCGGTCAGGATAGTATCTTCGGGCGGCTGTTATTTCAGCGCCCCGATTGCGCACAAACTCTTTCGCTGCTATTCGACTCTTGACAGGATTTCCCCTCCGGCAACCGCCGCAAACGATCTTGTGCTTCCGGGATTCTCCCCGGTGGAACAGGAAATAGTCGAGGGCATCGCCCGTGGTCATTCAGATACTGAAATTGCCGACCATCTTCATATTTCATCCGGCACGGTGCGGAATTGCCTGTCCACGGTCAAGCGTAAAACCGGATTGCGGAACCGTACCCAGATGGTCCTCTATGCCCTGATGTTCGGCTGGATACGCCCCGGTAAAATCGAGAAACAAATTCTGAAACAGTTGTAAGCGGCCGTCTGAGGGAAGCCCGGCGGGGCCGCAGCGGGGCGGCAAATATGCCTGTGGAATCCGCCTGCGCAGCCACCTGACCACTTAATACAGAAAGTATTATGGTTATCACCACGTTATCATTTTATTAAGCGGTCAGGCTGTTACCGTACCCTTTCCCGCCCTTACTCCGTAGTCTGCCCCAGCGGAGAATTCCAGATATATTCGCCGCCCCGCTGCGGCCCCGCCGGGCTTCCCTCAGACGAGGTATATCGCCTTTGGTAATAGAGAATATTGTTGCCCTGTAAGAGAAGGCTCGACAGAGAATCAATTATCGCATACAATAGTGAAAATGGAGGATTCCATGAAAACCGTATGCGGAATTGATCTGGGAACCCAGAGCTGCAAAGTAGTTGTTTACGATTATGAAAACAAGCATATCATTGCCCAATCACAGGCCCCGGTGGGCATGATTGCGGAAAACGATGGTACGCGGGAACAAAAAACCGAATGGTATGATGAGGCTCTGAAAATCTGCTTTGACAAAATCGACACTGCGGCAAAGAGTACGATTGCCGCCTTTGGCGTTTCAGGCCAGCAGCACAGTTTTGTACCGCTGGACGAAAATGGAAAGCCCGTTTACAACGTAAAGCTCTGGTGCGATACGAGCACCGTGCCGGAATGTGAGGAACTGACCAAACTGGCCGGCAGTGAAAAAAAGATCATTGAAAAGGCCGGGCTGCCCATGCGCCCCGGTTATACCGCGCCCAAAATCCAGTGGCTCAAGAATCATAAACCAAAGGCCTTTGCCAAACTGCGGCATATTCTCCTTCCCCACAATTACCTCAATTTTCTGCTGACCGGGGCCTACAGCGCCGAATACGGAGACGCTTCGGGAATGGCGCTGTTTGATGTGCGCGAGCGGAAGTGGTCCCCAAAAATGTGCAAACTCATATCGCCTGATTTACAATCATGGCTGCCGCCGCTGCTTGAATCGAATGCCATAGCGGGTAAAGTTTCCAAAGCCGCAGCCGATCTCTACGGTATTCCCGAAGGCGCGCTGGTCGCATCAGGCGGCGGGGACAACATGATGAGCGCAATCGGAACCGGCGCGGTGCGGGACGGCTTTCTTACCATGAGCCTGGGAACTTCCGGTACATTGTTCGGTTTTTCCAAAAATCCGGTAATTGACCCCACGGGAAGTCTCGCCGCTTTTTGTTCCTCGACAGGCGGCTGGCTGCCGCTGCTCTGCACCATGAACTGTACTGTGGCAAGCGAAGAATTCCGCGCCCTGTTGGGCCTTGATGTAAAAGCATTTGATGCGGAAGCCGAAAAAGCCCCCATCGGCGCGGATGGAATTGTGATACTGCCCTTCTTCAATGGCGAGCGCACCCCCAACCTGCCCAATGGCCGGGCCAGCGTCAACGGCATCAGCGCGGCCAACTTCAACCGGGAAAACTTCTCCCGCGCCGCGCTTGAATCGGCGATTTTCGGCATGAGGATCGGGCTTGAACGGTTTAACGAATTGGGCTTTAAGGCAAAAGAAATCCGGCTGACAGGCGGCGGCGCAAAAAGCCCGCTGTGGCAGAGCATTGCGGCTAACGTGATGAATCTGCCGGTACGGGTTCCCGCCGGAACCGAAGCCGCCGCGATGGGCGGAGCGATTCAGGCGCTGTGGTGTTTGCACAGCAATTCAACTGCCGGAGAAAATAAAAAAGTTTCAATTAAAGATTTGGCTGATGAACACGTTGCGCTGGAAGGCGGCGCAACAATCAAGCCGGACAAAAAGGACGCGGCAGCCTATGACAAGGCCTATGCGGTATATTCACGGTATCTGAGGGCTTTAAGCCCGCTGTATAAATAAAGCGCTAATGACGGAGGTCAACATGGCAGATTACTATGTGGGGAAAAAAGAATATTTCCCCAAAATCGGAAAAATCAAATACGAAGGGCCGAAAAGCGACAACCCGCTGGCCTTCAAGTATTTTGACGCGGAGAAAAAAGTCGGCAAGAAGAAGATGAAAGAACATCTGCGCTTTGCCATTGCCTACTGGCATAGCTTCTGCGCTAATGGCGCTGATCCTTTTGGCGCGGGCACGATTGCCCATCCCTGGGACACCGGCGCGAAAACCCCGATGGAAGCCGCTGATAATAAAATGGATGCGGCCTTTGAGTTCATCTCCAAGCTGGGAGCGGAATTCTGGTGTTTCCACGACCGCGACATGGCCCCCGAAGGAGCCAACCCCACTGAAAGCGAGAAGAACCTTTTCACTCTGGTGGCCAAGGCAAAAAAATGCCAGAAAGCAGCAAAGGCCAAACTCCTGTGGGGTACGGCGAATGTATTCAGCAATCCCCGCTTTATGAACGGGGCCGCCACCAATCCCGAATTCGGCGTAGTGGCCCTTGCCGCTACCCAGGTAAAAGCCGCTATTGACGCTACCATTGAATTGGGCGGACAGGGCTACACGTTCTGGGGCGGGCGCGAAGGCTATATGAGCCTGCTCAACACCGACATCAAAAAGGAAAAGGATCATCTTGGCCGCTTCCTGTGCATGGCCCGCGACTATGCCCGCAAACAGGGCTTTAAGGGGATGTTCTACATTGAGCCAAAACCGATGGAGCCCACCAAGCACCAGTACGATTTTGACAGCGACACCGTCATCGGATTCCTCCGCCACTACGGCTTGGACAAAGACTTCCGCCTGAATATCGAAGCCAACCACGCCGAGCTTGCCGGCCACGAATTTGCCCATGAGCTTGAAATAGCCGCAGCCGCCGGTTTCTTCGGTTCGGTGGATGCCAACCGCGGCGATCCCCAAAACGGCTGGGATACTGACCAGTTCCCCATGAGCTACTACGAAACCACCATGGCGATGTTAACGATCCTCAAGGCAGGCGGCTTTACCTCAGGCGGCCTTAACTTTGATTCCAAAATCCGCCGCAACTCCGTTGATCCGGCTGATCTTTTCATTGCCCACATCGGCGGCATGGACGCTTTTGCCGTGGGCCTTGAAGTCGCCCAGCGGATTATCAGCGACGGTAAAATCCCCGC
>JAIRUN010000068.1 GCA_031254365.1 Treponema sp.
AGTTCAACGCAGGGTTTTGCGGTGCTGGCGGCGATTTTGGCCAGCAGCACTTCTTCTACCTGAAAAAGCCCCACTTCGCTGGACATTGACACGTCAATGCGGATGGGTTTTTCCAGTCCGGCGCTGATCTGAACTTTTTCGATGGAATTGGCAGAATACTGGTGAATATCGCCTATTTTGGGCGCTTGACCCAGAGCAAGGGGAATCCGCGCCCGGCCTTTGGTCATGTCGCAGCCGTCCGCTATCTGCACAACTCCGGCTTCAAGGGAATTAACTGACCGGGTTCCCATGTGGCCTGAGATGCCTTCCAGCGCCAGGTTGCGGACCATTACCCGCCGGTATATGTCATTGCCGTAAACCTGGGTCAGCGTCCGGTCTATCAGCGGGGCGGCAAGGTAGACGCTGTGCGTTTCATGGTCATGCCGCCCGATGCCCATGCCCAAATCATGCAGCATGGCGGCGCAGATTACCGCCAGGAGGCTGTCCTCAAAGCTGCCACATTCATCTTTTTCCAGGCTGGTCTTGATTCCTGCCTGCCGCAGCAAATCAAGCATGATAATACCGTTCAGGGTTACGGTTCTCATATGAACAGGCCCATGATCATTGTAACCCAGCCTGACGATGGATACGGTGTTGGCATATTCCTGTGCGGCCTGAATTTCCTCATCTTGCAGAAGAAGCGTAAGTCCGGCCAGGGCAGCACCTGAAAGTTTGAGGCTGTCTGTCTTTTTCAGCAAATTTGAATCCAGAGCGAGTTCTTTGGGCGATTTCATTCGTGTCTTTCTCCCTGATGATAAAGTATAATCACAAAAAGCGATTCAGCAAAGTATGATTTTATCCCGATAATACGGTTATGGAAAAGAGGATTCTCCTGAGCCTGGCTGTTGTGTATGTCTGTTGTGCGCTGGGGGAGCCGCTGTATGCCCAGGATTTGAGTATTGGCCCGAATGATCTGCGGATCGAGCAGCGGGTAGACGGCGGGTTTCATCTGTTTATCCGCAAAAAACCGGATATTGGTTCGGTTCTGCTCACTGAATCCACCCGTGATCCTACCTATACATTGGACAGTTATGCGTACCGCGCCGCGGAATGGAATGCCATAAACGGCGATGAAGTCCGGCTTATTAATGGTTCTCCGATTTCGCCGGAAAGCCGTATCTATTCCCTTATTGCTTCAAACAGCGAGATACATCCTGAATTGGGCCCGGCCTTTCACATTTATATTCCCTATCTTATTTATTACGGTTACGATGATGGCCGCCACGGTGAGGTCTATGTGGTGAACGGCACGTATTTTAATATTCGCGCGTTTCAGCTTCCCTACGGCGATTACCGGGGGGCTTTCAGGGAAAATCCCTTTGTCCTGGAGGTAACGCAGCAGCCCCTGTCCGGTCCGCCTGAGGGCAATTATATGAAGGATACGATAGAGGCTTTTACTGAAATTGCCGGGAGCAATACGCAGTATTCACGAGGGTCCTCTGATCTCGTTAACAGGATCAGGGGCATCCTCGAAAAAGAAAAGAATAAAAACGTTGACATAGTGATCTGTCTGGATACTACCGGCAGCATGAGGAATGATATTACCGCAATACGCCAGCAGCTTCCCCCGTTACTGCGGGAAATGACGGCTGATTTCGCCTCGTTCAGAATCGGTGTGGTGCTGTTCAAGGATTATCACGAGGAATATATTACCAGGGTCATTCCCTTTACCAATGATTTTAGCCTGTTCCAGCGGAACCTTAACGCTATCCGGGTGGGCGGCGGCGGGGATATTCCCGAAGCGGTTCACGAGGCCCTCTATGAAGGGGCGGTCAAATTTCCCTGGGCAGCAGAATCAAAAATCATGCTGCTGATAGGCGATGCGCCTCCCCACCCGCGGCCGCGGGGAAGGATCACCAAAGAGATGGTGGATCAGGAGATCCTGGAGCGGGGGATTGAAACACACGCAATTATACTGCCGCAATGAGTAAAAAGGAAAGGTTCAGGCGTTCTTTTTAAACAGGGAAAACGGCTCGCGGGGTTTTTCTTTTTCCGCTATGCGATCCAGAACGATGCTTGCCAGCCGCCCGAACTTCTGGGGCAGGCGATCTCCGTCAGGAGCGGAGTACCGTACCAGCAGGGCGTTCAGTTCCATTTTTGCTTCTTCGTATTTTTTTTGTTTATAGTGAATAAAGGCGATCTCATATTCCGCATTGCAGATCAAGTCGATATTTGTCGGGTTTCGTTCAAGCAGGGTCTGATAATATTGCAGGGCGATGGGGTAGCGGTTCCGGTCAGATGCTTCCTGCGCCCGCTGGATCAATTCATCAGGGCTGAGGTCCTCCGGGATAACTACACTGGTAGCGCAGGCGCAAATGCAGAACGCCGCAAGGCATATTAAAGTCTGAAAAAGTTTATTCATGCTTATAGTATAGCAGTAATTCATTTGTTGGAGAAGGGGTTAAATTTTCCGTTTTTCATCACGGCGATACGGTCGCAAAGGTATTCTGCCGCGTCCATATTATGCGAAATGAACAGTATGGCAAGGCCCAGACTTTCATGCAGTTCACGGAACAGGTTGAGAATCTGCGCCCCAACTGAAACATCCAGCGCGCTTATGGCTTCATCGGCGATGAGGAGTTTTGGTTCCAGTATCAGGGAGCGGCCAATGCAGACCCGCTGTTTCTGGCCGCCTGAAAGCTCGCCCACCCGCCGCGTTTTATACGAGGGATCAAGTCCTACCCGTACCAGCATTTCGTCAACTTTGCGGCTCCGTTCTTCCGGCGCGCGCTTGTGTATTACAAGCGGTTCTTCCAGCAGCCAGCCGATTTTTTTGCTTGGACTGAGCGAAGCGCCGGGGTCCTGAAACACCATCTGTACCAGAGCCGGAGGGCGCTGTTCCTGTTTCTGCCCGCCTTGCTGCGGGCCTTTCTGTCCGCTCCAAAAAATTTCTCCCTCATAGTCAATGAGGCCCAGAATACAGCGGGCCAGAGTGCTTTTGCCGCAGCCCGATTCTCCTGAAAGGCCGAAAATTTCCCCTTCGGCAATATCAAGGTTTACATTATCCAGTACCGGCTTGATTTCTTTTTTACCGAACAGGCCGAAACTGCGGCTGATGTAACTGTTGGAAACATTACGCACCGAGAGCAGGGGGTCTGCGCCGCCCGTAATTGCCGTGTTATGTGTAAACAATTCAGTCATGAGAAGTCTCCGGTACAAAACAGCGCACGATGTGGCCCGCGCTTGCCGCGCCGCCCGCGGCTAATTCTGTCTGCGGGGGAAAAGAGCGGCGGCACTGTTCCTGTGTCCGTGGACAGCGGGGGGCAAAGGGGCAGCCGGGGCTGTGTTCTTCTATCGAAGGCGCTTTGCCGGGAATATTCGCCAGAGCTTTGCCACGCTGCTGTCTGCCGGGAATTGCGCCAATAAGCCCCTGCGTGTAGGGATGAGCGGACGCGGAAAAAAGCGTCTGCGCCGGGCCTTCTTCAACAATTTTTCCCGCGTACATCACGAGGAAGCGGCGGCAAAAACGCCGAACCACGGACAGATCATGGGAGATAAAAAGAATTGCCGTGCCGAAGTCGCGGTTAATTTGTCCAAGCAGGGTCAATAGCTGCTCCTGAATGGCGGTATCCAAAGCGCTTGAGGGTTCATCGGCAATGAGGAGCCGGGGACGGCAGATTGCGGCGATTGCGATCATCACCCGCTGGCACATACCACCGGAAAGCTGGTGCGGGTAGGCATTGAAGATTTTTTCCGGTTCAGTAAACTTGAGTTTTTCAAGCATATCCAGAGCCGCTGCCCGCGCTGTTTTTTTGTCCGCCGCGCCGTGCAGTTCAAGCGTTTCGGAGATCTGCGCTCCAATGCGGAGCAGCGGATTCAGGGACTGCCGGGGTTCCTGAAAAATCATGGAAATTTCTTTCCCCCGAATCCGGCACAGCGACTCTTCATCAAGTGAACGCAGATTAAGCGATATTGTGCTACTTTCTCTGTTATGCGACACCGTGTTGTCCGTGATGTTAAGCGTAATTTCACCTCCGGCGATTTCCGCCACCGGAGGCAAAAGCCCGGTAATGGAAAGGGCGCTCAGCGTTTTGCCGCAGCCTGATTCACCTGCAAGTCCGATAATTTCCCCGGCTTCAATATCAAAACTGATCCCGTCCACCGCGGTCAGATATTCCTGCTTCCGCCTGATGACCGTTGACAGGTTCCGCACTTCCAGTAATGCCATTCTAGTCTCCAATCCGGCGGCGCAGGCCCTCGCCAAGATAATGAAAGGCGATGACTGTTAACATAATGAAAAGCCCCGGACTCAGGGCGCACCAGGGCGCGTTAAACAGATAGTTCTGCGATTCGGAAAGCATCCTGCCCCAGGAAGGAACCGGCGGCTGAATCCCCAGGCCGAGATAGCTCATCGCGGCCTCGGCGAGTATCGCGTTGGAAAGCCCCAGCGCTGAGGCTGACAGCAGGGAAGGGGCCAGATTCGGCAGAATATGAATGAACATGATCCGCAGGCGGCTTGCCCCCAAAAGCCGCTCGGCCAGAATAAAATCGGTGTGTTTATATTGCAACGCGCCGCTTCGCATAACGCGGGTGAAGCTGGGGGTAAAAAGAACCAGAAGGGCAATAAAAAGGGTGAACTGTCCGTTATCCATCAGGGCGACCATCACCAGCGCAAGGAGCAATCCCGGAAAGGAACTGAGCGCGTCCATTATGCGCATAATGATTTCATCGAGGATTCCGCCGGTATAACCGGAGAAAAGTCCCAGTACGCTTCCCGCTGCGGCGGCTCCGGCAACAGTACAGAGGGCAAGGAGCAGCGTGTATCTGCCGCCGGTCATGATCCGCGAAAAAACGTCCCTGCCGAAGTTGTCGGTTCCCAGAATATGTTCCCCGCCGGGCGGCAGAAAACGGCGCTGCGAATCCATTTGATTATAATCAAACGGAACCCAGAACAGGCTGAGAATTGACATGACAATAATGAGCAATGCCATGACAGCGCCGGTTTTTATTTCATTGTTTATTTTTACCATAATAATAGCACCTAACGAACATCAGAGCGCCCCATCCTGATTCTGGGGTCAACGATCTGGATGGCAATGTCAGCCAGAGTATTGGCAAGCACCACCACAAAGGCGATGTATACCACCAGCGTCTGAATCAGGGGATAATCCCGCGAGCCAATGGCCGCGATGAGCAGCCGTCCGATTCCCGGAATTGTAAAAACCTGTTCGATCACAATGCTGCCGGAAAAAACTTCGGCAACGATCATTCCAAGAACTGTAATTGACGGAACCACCGCGTTCCGCAGCGCGTGACGGCGCAGTGCAAGGGAGCGGCTCAGTCCCTTGCTGCGGGCGGTACGGATATAATCGCCGCGCTGTTCCCTGAAAAGCGAGGAACGCAGAAACTTGGTCAGTACCGCCGCATTGGGAATGGCGATTGCCAGCGCCGGAAAGCAGAGGCAGCCGATAAAACCGGCGAAATCCTGCCGGTAGTCAATGTACATTCCGGGGCTGAACAGCCGCAGGCTCACCCCGAAAATCCAGATAAACAGCACTCCCAGAAAAAAACCGGGAACGCTGATACTGATTGCGGTAAAGGTAGTAACTATGCGATCTATGGCTCCCCCCTCCCGGTATACGGAAAACAGGGAGAGTGGAATGGCGATGAGCAAAATAAAAAAAAGGGAAAGCAGGGCCAGGGTAAAACTCACCGGCAGGCGGCTGGCGATCATGGCGGAAATAGCCTCACCCCGAAAGCGTACTGAATTTCCCAGATTGCCGGTGAAAAAATTGGTTAGCCACTGAAAGTAACGTTCCGGCAGGCTGCGGTTAAGTCCCATTTCTTCGCGTAACGCCGCAAGCTGTTCCGCGGTTGCTTCGATTCCCAGAATCAGGCTTGCCGGATCGCCGCGGATGACGCTGAACGCGAGGAAACTGAACACCGAAACAAGAAAAAGCGTGACAAGCGCAATAACAAGCCTTCGGAAAATAAAATGCAATCTAGTTCACTTTCCGGTACATTGAAGCGAAATCAATGACGTATAATGGATAATTCACCACGCCGCCAAAGGTTCCGGCGGGGAATGCCGTGTACTGCAAAATATCCTGAATGTATACGCTGGCCGCTTCCGCCGAAATGATTCGCTGGGCTTCTTTATACAGGGCAATGCGTTTTTCCCCGTCAGTTTCAACAAGCGCCGCATCATATACCCGGTCATAATTGACGCTGTTAAAATTGATAAAATTACTGCCTGCGCCGGAATGGTAACGGGAGAGAAAACTCCTCGGTGAAACATTCTGACCGTCAAGCGAAATAATGGTTGCCTGATACCCGCGGGCCCGGTATACATCGGAAAGCCAGGTATTCCAGTCAACGAGTTTTATTTGGGTATTGATTCCGATCCTTGCAAGCTGGACGGCAATCACCTGCGCGGTGTCAACGTGCATGGTGTAATTTGACGGCACGGTGATTTCAAGAGAGAGGCTTACCCTTCCTTCGCCGTAACCCGCATCGGCAAGGAGCCTGCGGGCGCGCGCCGGATCAGCCGGGTAGGGCTTGGCGAGGGATTTCTCGTAATATTCGGCAATTCCCGGTATGAGGGGACTGCCCGAAGGTTCCCCCCTGCCATAAAAAGCGGTATCAATAATTTCCTGAACATCAACGGCATAGCTGATCGCCTGACGGACGCGAATATCCCCCAGCGGCCCGGCCGCGTTATTCAGGGCCAGAAGCTGCGCCGAGGCAGACCTGCCCGGCACAATATCAAAACGGCCGGAGTCCAACTGCTGAGCCAACGCGCCAGTAAGACTTGCCCCGTCAATGCTGCCGCCCTGCAGTCCGAGGATCAGGGCGTTTGAGTCAGCCATGAACACAATGGTCACAGTATCCAGATGAGGCAGATCCGGCTGCCAGTAATCTTTGAATTTTTTTAAGGTGAGGGACTGCTGCACCGTATAATTCTCGATGAAAAATGGCCCGGTTCCCACGGCGTTTTTTTCCCGGTTCGTGCTGTTTGCTTTGACAATACCGATAGTGATATAGGGAAGGAATTCCGGGTCCGGAGCGAGTAGCGTGACGCTTAACGCATGGGTTCCATTTGTTTCAACTTTTTCGATCTGTGTAAAACCGGCGAACCCCGCGGCAACGGCAGTATCAAGGGTAAATTTGACATCATCGGAATTGAGCAGCGAGCCGTCATGAAAGCGCACGCCTTCCCGCAGTTTGAAATTATAAATCAGCCCGCCCTGTTCAACAGTCCATGATTCGGCGGCGCAGGGAAGGAGTCTGCCTTCGGCATCGGGCTTTACCAGTCCCTCGAAAACATTGAACAGTATGCTTCTGCCGTCCGCCGTGTTGGAAGGGTTCAGGGGATCCAGAGTCGCCGGTTCAGTGGCAAAACCGTAACGCAGTTCGTTGCCTTTTGTAGCGCCTTTTGCGCCAGCCGCGTTGTTTTCCCGGCGGCAGCTTACGGTCAGCAATAGCGCAATGAGTACCAGCATTACGACAAACACACGCGCTAATATGGACGAGATATTTTTTTTACCGTTTTTGTTCATGGAAAATCCTTGTTGTTTCATTCGCCGGATGCAACCCACAGGCTTCTGCAATCTGCGGAGCATCAGACATTGGGTTTATGTTTTTGAGTGTAAACTATCAGGGGCTGCTCTGCCTACTCCCGTATATGCTCAATCTCCGCTTCAACGGTCTTGGCAGCGGCTTCCACCTCTTCGCGGCTCAGGCCTGTGATTTTGAGAGTAGCCCGCCGGTGGCTGAGATCATCTCCCTCAAAAGACACAAGGGACACGATATTGCCGCCTTTCTCCGCAATGGCCGAGGTAAGTTTCCCAAACTGGCCGGGCTTTTCGCTGAAGTTGAGCGTGATACGGATACCGGAGTGCCGGGCTCCAAACGCATTGACAAAAACATTAAAAAGATCTGTGTCGGTGATAATGCCCACAAGCAACGACTTGTTCATCACCGGCAGGCAGCCGATTCCCTTGTCAGCCATAATCCGGGCCGCTTCTTCCACCACTTCGTTTTCCTGTACGGTGATCACGTTTTTAATCATCACATTTTCAACGGTGAGTTTTGAAAGCAGATAACTGATCTCGTACATATCAAGACTGGTCGCAGGTGAAGGGCCGGCCTTGACCAGTTCCTCTCTGGTGAGAATCCCCGTCAGTTCGTTGTTTTTGTTCAGCACCGGCAGATGTCCGATTTTTTCCCGATCCATAAGGGAGCGGGCATCGGCAAGGGAAATATCCGGGTGAATGAACACCGGATTTTTCGTCATAACTTTTGATACGATCATGGCAATCTCCTAAATAATTTTATTTCAGTATACACTATTTACATATCATGTAACCATACCCCCAAAGGACTCTTGACAGAGCAGCCTGGCAATGTTAATAATACAAATAGAGAATATATGAGAATCATCGCGTTTTTATTGTTGTTGCAATTATTTGCGCAGGCCCTCATTGCAGAAGATCAACCGGAAGATAAAACCGGAGTTGACTCTTCCGGTGAGATTATTTTGCAAATTTCATCCCTGCCGGAAATAAAGCTGGGATTCACAGAACATTACAGGTTTCCTTTTTTACAGGGTGAAAGCCCATTGACCGCGGACAACAATATTGATCTTGCCCTGAGCGCGGAAATAGCTCCAATTTCGCTTAACGGAATCGCCAAAGCGGTTTTTACGCCGATTGCGTTTTTCCAGATGGCGGCAGGTGTCAGCCTCGGTACAGGCTGGAATATAGAACTTTTTGGCAAAGAGCTTTACGGGATAGGGATTAACCGTTCTGATGCCTCAGGCGGAGCTGAACATAATGGCAGCGCTTTTGACGGTATGTTCTGGAAATTACATACCGGTGCTGTTTTTCAAATGGATTTGGCCGCGCTGTTTCCCGGAGACTGGAATCATGTGGTTTTCCGAAGCGCCCATGAAATCAACTACAAAGCTTACACAAGGGCAAAGGCAGGAGAGTCATGGTACTTTGAGAACGACAGCGGAGAAAACTGTAATGGTTTTAACTATTATGGCAATCTGGTCATTGGGTATCAAATGCCAATTTTCCTCAATATGGCGGCGCTTCTTACGGAAGCTGATCTGTATCTGTACGATACGCCGGATCGCGGTAAATGGGGAGACGATGAAATACGCTGGAGATTTTCCCTAGCCCTTAATTTTACCCTTGCCAAACAGCTTGGCCTCGCGGTGATTACCCAGTTCATAACCAAGCGGAATTATCAGGAATCAAACTGGCAGGATTTGTATTACCGGAACCGGACTCTCAACAGCTCCACGCCGCAGCATCTGGAATTTTATCGTGTTGCCGCAATCTTGACGTATAAGTTGTAGAAGAACAGCTATAACGCGCTTTGATCACGCGCCCAGATACGCGGCTTTTACCGCGTCATCTTTCATTAAATCTGCGGCAGGGCCGCATTTGACAACTTCCCCGGTTTCAAGAATATAGGCGCGGGACGCAAGGGCCAGAGCTTTGTAGGCGTTCTGCTCTACCAATAATATCGTAGTTCCTGTTTCGTTAATACCCTTGATAACCGAAAAAATTTCATCCACAAGAATCGGGGCAAGGCCCATTGAAGGTTCGTCAAGGAGAAGCAGGCGGGGACTGGCCATGAGGGAGCGGCCCATCGCAAGCATCTGCTGTTCGCCGCCTGACAGAGTTCCCGCTATCTGTCTGATACGCTCTTTAAGCCGGGGGAAGACATTGAAAACCTTTTCCATGTCGCTGCGGATAGCCTGCCGCTCGTTAGGTGTAACTGCACGCCGGGAATATGCCCCCATTTCAAGATTGTCGCGGACGCTGAGGTTTGCGAAAATCCGCCTGCCTTCGGGAACCTGTACCAGCCCCGCCGCCACAATGCGGTCAGGCGGCATGGCGCTGATGTCAATACCGTCAAACGTAACGCGGCCTTGAGACTTTTTGATGATGTTTGAAATGGCATGCAGGGTGGTGGTTTTGCCCGCGCCGTTTGCTCCGATCAGGGTGATGATCTCGCGGGGCGCAACTTCAAACGATATGCCCCGCAGGGCGCTGATTGCCCCGTAGTTAACCGCAAGGCCCTCGACTTTTAACATAATCTCAGCCATTGATCGCCTCCGAGCCGAGATATGCCTTGATCACCGCCGGGTCCTTCTGTATTTGTTCAGGCGTTCCCGCCGCGATGATCCGGCCATAATCAAGCACCATGAGCCGCTCGCAAATCCCCATCACCAGCCGCATATCATGTTCGATAAGCAGAATCGTCAGGTGAAATTCATTTCTGATAAAACGGATCAGCTTCATCAGATTTTCGGTCTCCTGCGGATTCATTCCGGCGGCGGGTTCATCCAGCAGGAGCAGGCAGGGGTTTGAAGCCAAAGCCCGTGCAATTTCCAGTTTGCGCTGCTCTCCGTAGGGAAGGTTACAGGCAAGTTCGTATTTTTTTGTTTCGATATTGAACAGGGAAAGCAGCTCATGTGTCACGGCGATCATCCGCTGTTCATCGGCGCGGAACCGTTTGAGACGGAACAATGCGTCCACCGGGCCTGAGTTTCTGCTTGAATGCAAGGCGATGCGAATATTGTCCTCTACGCTCAGGTTTGAAAAGAGCCGGATATTCTGGAAGGTGCGGGCAATGCCAATGCGGTTTATTTTTGCCGGATTTATTTTTCCCGCATGGTGGGTACTGCCCTTTCGATCACGGAATTCAATCTCCCCGCTTGAAGGGACATATATTCCTGAGAGCATATTAAACACCGTGGTTTTACCCGCGCCATTGGGCCCGATAAGCCCTACCAGTTCCCCCTGATACAACTCGCAGGAAAAATCGCTTACCGCTTTGAGCCCGCCAAATTCTATAGAAAGGTCCTGTACCCTCAGGCGCAAATCATGCCCGTCCATACTTCCTCCGCAATATGCCGCTTATTTTGCCAAAGAAGCGAACAAAGGAAAATTCTTTTGTTCCCAAAAGGCCCTGGGGGCGAAACAACATAACCAGAATCAGAATAACGGGATAGATGACAAGACGAAAATCCTGCAGGAAGCGCAGGAATTCCTGCAGATAGGTAAGCACATACGCCGCAAGGATGGAGCCAGTCATGGAACCCATACCGCCCAGCACCACATAAATTAAAAAATCAATGGAACGGAGAAACTGCGCGACATCGGGCTTAACAAATCCTACGTCCATAACGTAAAGACAGCCGCCAAGACCGGCGACAAAAGCAGCAATGACAAAACCAATCATCTTATAACGGAAAATGCTAATTCCGCTTGCGTTAGCCGCAATTTCATCATCTCTGCATGCAAGGATCGCCCGGCCATAGGTGGAACGCATAAAATTTTGCAGCAAGGCAAGAACTATAATCAGTGTTGCTGTAGTAACGACAAAAGCCAATTCTCCGTCTATCCTCATTATGGTATCGAAGGGCCGCCCGTTGGGACCGCCAGTCAATTTCTTGAGGTTGTTGAACACCACTTTGACAATTTCGCCAAAGCCCAGCGTAACAATGGCAAGGTAATCGCCGGAAAGTTTCAATACCGGAAAACCGATAAGAAAACCAACAAGGGATGTGAGCGAAACGGCGCATAATACCGCCAGCGGCAAGGGCAGACCAACATCAACATTGAAAAAAATGCAGGAAAAAGCGCCAATGGCAAGAAAACCCGCCTGTCCAAGCGAGAGCTGCCCGGTAATGCCAACGATCATGTTAACTGACATTGCCATAATCGCGTTGACACCGCCCATTTTAATAATGTGGGCGGTATATCCGTCAATGATGCCAATCTTCATCAAAAGGAGTGGAATGATAACTGCCAGTCCGCCGGTAACAGTCAATATCAATGTTGAACGGAACGGGAATTTGGTAGCCATATTAACCTTTTTACACCTTTATTCTTGTCTGTTTGCCAAGTATGCCGGAAGGCCTGAACATCAGCACAATAATCAGGATAGAAAAAGAAATCGCGTCGCTGAACTGGCTGGAAATAAAACCTTTGGTAAGTGTTTCGGCAATACCCAAAATAAAGCCGCCAAGCATCGCGCCTGGAACGGAGCCAATTCCGCCCAGTACCGCCGCGACAAAAGCTTTGAGACCGGGCATCATCCCCATTAGGGGGTCTACACGGGGATAAGCCGTTGCGTACAATACACCCCCGGCGGCGGCCAGCACTGAACCAAGGGCAAAAGTAAAAGTGATGGTTTTGTTAACTGAAATTCCCATAAGGCTTGCCGCCTGCTTGTCAAAAGAAACAGCCCGCATAGCCTTACCGCGTTTGGTGTAATTGATGATATAGTTCAGCGCAAGCATTAGCAACGCCGAAAGGGTGATTACGATTATCTGTATGTTGGAGATTGCAAGCTCATTGCCAAGCTGAATGCTAACCACAGACGGCCGGGGGAACTGCCGGGGATTGGGCCCGATAAAAGGCAGCACCCGCACGCCGTTTTCCAGAATAAGGCTGACAGCGATAGCGGTGATCAGCGAGTTAAGGCGGGGAGCGGAACGAAGCGGACGGTATGCCAGCCGTTCAATGGTTACGCCAAAAGAGGCGCAGATGATCATGGAGATCACAAAGGCAAGCAACATTCCCACCGGGCCAGCGCCAATTGCGCTCAGCACAAAAAACGCCGTGTATGCCCCCACCATTAAAATATCGCCGTGGGCAAAGTTGATTAACAGGACTATACCATAAACCATGGTATAGCCCAGGGCAATCAGTGCGTAAATTGAGCCAAGTGATACGCCATTAATCAACTGTTGTAAGACAATCATTATTTGGGGTTAACCGTTGTCTTATATGCGTTAGCGAGTTTACCATCCTGCCTGACAATTTCCAGAATCGCCGCGCCCTTTATCGGGTTACGAGCAGAGTCGAAACGGATATTTCCGGTAACATAGGCCCCGCTAAGTTTAGCCATTGCGTCTTTGACCGTAGCGGTATCAAAGGTTCCCGCAGCTTTAATCCCATCAATAACCAGCATCATCGCATCGTAGCCGAGGGCGGCAAACTGGGAAGCGGTCCGGTTATACTTCGCCCGGAAGGCAGTGACAAAAGCTACGCCTTTGGGGTCGGTGGTATCCGAGGCAAAGCCTGATGACCAGTAGCAGCCGAGAACTTCATCCCCGGCGTTGTCGATGAGGCTGTCCCAGCCGTCACCGCCGATCAACGCACAGGTAACGCCCTGATCACGGAGTTGTTTTGCCTGCACAGTCACATCGTTGTAGTGATTGGGCAGATACACCACATCAGGATTGTTCGCCCTGATACGCGTTACCTGGGCGTTAAAGTCCACGTCTCCGCTCTGGTAGGCTTCATCGGCTACAACTTGCCCGCCAATAGCCTTAAACTGATTCCTGAAGGATTCCGCCAAACCGGTGTTATAATCGGCTCCGGCATCGTACAGAATCGCCGCCCTGCGGCTTCCAAGTGTCCCGTAGGCAAAATCAGCACCCACTACACCCTGGAAAGGATCGATAAAACAAGCCCGGAAAACATAATCACCGGCTTTGGTAACAGCCTCATTGGTGGCCGAAGGGGAGATCAATATAACCCTGTTCCTCTGGGCAAGGGGGGCCATTGCCTGTGTGGTACCAGAGGTGCTGGAACCAAGTATAAAGGTAACTTTGTCCCTGGTGGTGAGCTTGGTAAAGGCATTGACCGTTTTTTCGGCGTTGCCTTCATCGTCTTCTGAAAGCAGGACCAGTCTCTTGCCCAGAAGGCCGCCGGCAGCATTGATTTCCTCGATCGCGAGCAACGCCCCATCCCGCGATTCATTGCCGTAAAAGGCAACGCTGCCGGAAAGCGGGAAAACCGCGCCGATGGTGACAGTGTCGGTAGCCTTTGCCCCTCCGGCAAAAGCCATCGACACACCGCAGAGCGCTATCAGCAGCGCCATAGTGATTTTTTTCATACATTTCCTCCTCATAAAAAATAAAGGGCGTTTACCGGCAAACCGGCCCTAAAGCCAGTTTATCAATAAACGCCCTTGTTTATTAAGATTTTTTATCATGAAAACAGGCCTTTGTCAAGAGGAATTTGGCCAAAAA
>JAIRUN010000145.1 GCA_031254365.1 Treponema sp.
ACCTTGAGCGAAGCAACATTCATCGAATGGGCAAGGGCATCGTAAAGCAGTACCGAGCCTTTCCATTCACCCCTGAAGTTGAGAGGAATGTAGGGAGTGCCGTCCTCATTGTGGAACACAATAGGTATGTCGTATATCAGGGAAACGGCGGTGAGCTTGCGGCTGTCAATGGCCGCCGAATAATACAGGGGCTTGAACGCGGAACCCGGCTGAATATTACCCTGTGTTGCCCGGATCAACTGGTTTGATTCATCGTATTTGGAACCGCCGATTATGGCGGTGATATAGCCGGTTTCGTTTTCAATGGAGATCAGCGCCCCCTCAACTACATTCTGTTCGGTAGAAAGTTTGAGGTTTCCGAAACTCGCGTTGGTGGCCACTTTGAGGTCCTGGATGCCAAAGGCCAGAGCCGCCATATCCACAATGGGGTTAACCGTTTTCGTATAACGGGAAAGGGCCCGCTGCTCGTTCTGATCCGCAGCAATAGCCCTAATATCCTCCAAATCAAAATGCAGGGTGAGGAGTTCTATAATGGGGATATATGTCCGCTCGGCCTGGGCATTGCTTCTTCCCATTGACCGGGCATATTCCCTGTTTGCTTTCGCAAGCCCCTCAGCCATAAATTTCTGGGCAGCTTCCTGATGCCGGAGATCCAGCGTTGTCAGCACCGAGTAACCGTCCCGGTAATAATCCATTGTGCCGTACATCATGGTATCAAGTTCGCGGCGGACATATTCGCTGAACCAGGGGGCCTTGTCCTCGCGGTTAAAAAACGCCGATGTGGAAGCGCGGGTGTAATCGTAATTGTCCCAATACGCGGTAAAAGAAACCTCCGCTTCCTCCCTCGTGGCATAACCGAATTCTATCATCCGGTCCAGCACAAAACGCTGCCTGTCCATGGCGAGGTTGGGATTATCCAGCGGATTGTAGCGGGAAGGACTGGAAAGCTGGACTGCCAAAAGCGCGGCTTCAGCAAGGCTGATCTCCCGTGCGCTGTGGCCAAAGAAAAATTTGCTCGCCGCCTCTACTCCGTAAGTTCCCGGCCCCATATACATATAATTAAGGTAAATTTCGAGTATCTCGTTTTTGGTATATCGCCGCTCCATCTGAAACGCCCACCAGAGTTCCTTTATCTTGCGGCGGTAGGATTTTTCGTTGCGGTTGGTATAAAGCGTTCCCGCCACCTGTTGGGTAATGGTGGAACCGCCGCCTGATGGTCTGCCGATAATCTGCCCGAATACCGCACGGCTTATAGCCCGGATACTGAAACCTTTATGATTGTAAAAATCCGGGTCTTCCCGCGCCAGCACCGCGTGAATCAGATGACGGGGCAGTTCGTGCAGAGAAATCAGTTCCCGTTTTTCATCTGCGGAAAACTCGGTAATCAGGGTTCCATTAATATCCAGCACTTTGGTGGGCAGGGCCGGGGCAAATTCGACAAAATCTTCATGATTTTTGATATTTGTTGTCTGGGCGAGGGAGAGTCCCAGCGCAATACCGACTATTACCGCGATAATAATGGTAAAAGCTGCCAGTGATTTCACAAAAAAGCCGGAAATAAAGGCAGACTCCCCATTCTTCCTCATAGAATCATCATATATAAAAATGACGCAATAGTCAAGTGCCGGTATGATATGCGCACGTAAACACATGGTTTGTATTGTACCCAACCATTTACATAAACAAAAAAATACAGTACAGTCTGGATAATATCAGATTTTTTGGAGGAACAAAATGAAAAGGATTGTGATTGTACTGTTGTGTGCGCTGATCGCAGGGGGGATGTTTCTTTCTTGTCAGAAAAAGGATGCCGCAGGCGGAGATAATTCCCTGCAAAGCATTTTATCAAAGAAAAAACTGATCATGGGTCTGGATGATTCATTTCCGCCTATGGGTTTCCGCAACGAGCGGAATGAAATCGTAGGTTACGATGTTGACCTTGCCAAAGAAGTGGCAAAACGAATGGGCATAGAACTGGTTCTGCAGCCCATCGACTGGGCCGCCAAGGAGCAGGAGCTTAACACCGGCGAAATAGATTGTATCTGGAACGGCTTTACCATTACCGAGGAGCGAAAAAAGAATCTGCTTTTTACTCCACCTTATCTGAGAAACGCCCAGGTTATTGTGGTTAAGAATAATTCGCCGGTACGCACCATGCAGGATTTAGCCGGTAAAAGGGCTGGTACACAGGCCGGCTCCGCGTCAATAGACGCTATTGATGACGCTCCTGAATTCAAGGCATCCTTGAGGGAAATTATTCAGTACCGGGATTTTCTCACCGCCCTGATGGACCTTGACGTGGGTGGAGTTGATGCGGTAGTAATCGATCTGGTTGTCGCCAATGACAACATCAACCGCTCCGGCAAAGATTTCCGTATTCTGGATGACCGGCTGGATGAAGAAGAATTCGGCATTGGCTTCCGTATGCGAGACAAGTCCCTGTGCGACCGGGTGTGGGAGATACTCCTTGCCATGGCAAAAGACGGTACTATCGCAAAAATCGCAAATCAATGGATGGGCGCTGACATCTCCATTGTCGGAAAATAAACTGCGACCATGCTTCAATTAACGGGCATAATGCTCCAGGGGGCGGCGGTATCTCTTCAGATATTTTTCCTTACCCTGATTTTCGCCCTGCCCCTGGCATTGCTCGTTACTTTCGGTAGAATGTCGCATAACGTTATTGTCAGTTCCATTGTCAAATTCTATCTTCTGGTTATGCGGGGAACTCCGCTGATTTTGCAGCTTATCTTTATCTATTTCGCGCCAAAGTATCTTAATATATTTCTGCAAGAAAGCCTGTCCGGTGTAATCACTTCGCCGGGTTTTTGGTCTGTAACCGGAACCATACTTTCATATAACCGTTTTACCGCAACGATTATTGCTTTTACGCTTAATTATGCGGCGTACTTTGCCGAAATTTACCGGGGCGGAATTGAGTCTATTTCGCGGGGGCAGTACGAAGCGGCCAAAGTGCTGGGCTTTACCGGGCCGCAGACTTTTGCGAGGATTGTTCTGCCGCAGGTTGTCAAGCGGATACTTCCGGCCAGCGGAAACGAGGTGATCACACTGGTAAAAGATACCGCCCTCGCGCAGGTCATCGGCGTTTCGGAACTGTTCCGCGCTGCGTATAACGCCTCGGCCAGAGAATTTTCCGCGACACCGATTTTCATGGCGGGCCTTTTTTACCTCGTGATGAATTGGGTTGTTACTCTGGTATTCGCCCGCTGCGAAAAAAAGCTGTCATATTATGCATAACGAAATAATTAAAGTACAAGGGCTTTCAAAATCATTCGGGCCGCTGCCCGTCCTGAAAGATATTTCCTTTACGGTGAATCAGGGCGAAGTGGTTGCGATCATCGGGCCGTCCGGTTCGGGAAAATCAACCCTGCTCCGGTGCGTTACCCATCTTGAATTGATTGATACCGGAAGCATTATCCTTGACGGCAGGGACATGGCGCGTGACGGCATTTACGCCCAGGGTGATGTCTTGCGCACAATATGCCTGAAAATGGGACTGGTGTTTCAAAACTTCAACCTCTTTCCGCATTTCTCCGTGGAGCGCAATATTACCGAAGCGCAAATCCATGTGCTTCGCCGGGAAAAAAGCGAAGCTGTTGAACGGGCAAAGACCCTGCTGGAAAAAATGGGGCTTGCCGATAAAGCCGCCGCTTATCCTTTTCAACTTTCAGGCGGCCAGCAGCAGCGGGTTTCCATTGCCCGCGCTCTTGCCCTTGACCCGGAAGTGCTTTTTTTCGATGAACCCACCAGCGCCCTTGATCCCGAACTGACCGGAGATATTTTAAAAGTTATTCGCGATCTTGCCGCCGAAAAAATGACGATGGTTATTGTTACCCACGAAATTCCTTTTGCCCGTGAGGTAGCTGACCGCGTTCTGTTTATGGACGCAGGCAGCTTTATTGAAGAAGGCCCCGCGACGCAGCTTATTGACAATCCGCGGCTTGACCGCACAAAGGCATTCCTTGCCCGGCTTTCACGCTTTCAGGAAGGATGAGTGAGAAATATCCCATGAACACACACGGATTATTCTTTCAAAAAAACGCGCTGCTATTGCCCGCGGCAATTTCCGGTTCCCGGCCTGACTGGGAGATTCCCCTTGATCATTTGAAGGAGTTTGAAAGTTACGCTTCCGGAGCGGAACTGTTTGAAATTAATGGTACTGCGAATAACTCCATTTCTTTTGTGATGCTTCCGGCGGAAGCTCCCCTGCCACCGGGCTGGCAGGCTGTTCCGGTGCGGCAGACTCTTTCCCTGTTTACAGGCGGTACTATAGAAGGCGAAAGCAAAACAGGGCGTATGTTCCGCGCCTTTCATATTGCCCAATGGCGGCGCGATTCTCAATTCTGCGGAAGCTGCGGAACGGCAAATACCGATGCGCCCGGCGAACTGGCCCGGCTCTGTCCTGCCTGCGGGCGGCTCGAATATCCCCGCATTGCCCCGGCAGTGACCACGATCATCAGCAACAGTGATAATAAAATTCTGCTGGCCCACAACCGCAAATTTGCCCCCGGCGTATACAGCCTCATTGCCGGTTTTAATGAGGCAGGGGAAAGCCTTGAAGCGACCGTTGCCCGCGAGATTCGGGAGGAGGTAAATATCGAAGTCAGTGACATTCGCTATATCTCCTCACAACCCTGGCCCTTTCCCCATTCGCTCATGCTGGGCTTTAGCGCCCGTTACGCCTCAGGGACGATCCTCCCTGACGGCAATGAAATTGAAGAAGCGGGGTGGTTTGACGCGGACTCAATGCCCACACTGCCCAACCCCGGTTCATTATCGCGTTATCTGATCGATCAATGGCTGATGTCTACTTCTCGCTCCGCCTGATTTCGGCAATCCGCCAGTTTCCTTTTTTTCGGATAAGAAAAATTTCATCAATATAATAACGGCTCTGGGGCGGATAAGGGCTGTAGTTTTCTTCGACTCCCTTGGCAGAATACTCATCGTTCTGTCTGGGTATCCAAAGAATATAACTGGCACGGAAACGAATCTCATTGTCATCCACAATGCCCAACTGCTCAATGTGTAAATCCGTCACGCCAAAAATTTGTATATCCACCGGCCCTCCCCCGGAATCCTGCCATTGCTGCGCCGGGAGAATCAGCGGCGGGGAGTGAGGTTCATAGGACATCCTGACTCTGCTCAATACAAAAAAGTTGATCACCATACTAATATCGTTCTTTCCGGCTCCCCGCGTAACACAGGCATCCATCAGCTGATGATTCAGATCACCGATAGCCCCATAGTACGCTTCAATAACCTGAACAGGAACCATACCAGTGGTTGTCGGCAGCGCGGCGCGGCTGCGTATAGCACTGCCCGCAATAAGCGCAATGGCAAGAGCCGCCCCCGCGCAAACCAGTATGATCGTAGTGTTGCGTATAACAAAACGTTTTGTGTTTACCGTAAGGGCATTTTTTTTGCGGAATTGTTCTTTTTCCGTTTCCAGCGTCAGAATATCCGCGCTGGAAAGCGGGCGGAAGCAGGAAGCCGCAGGAATTATCCGGCCCGCAGGCCGCAACAGTTCAAGGAATTGACCAAGAACCGCCGCGCCATTCGCTGTACCGCCTTTTCCTTCCGCCTGACTGAGTGTGCTTTGTATCAGGCCGGCAATCCCATCATCAAGGCCGGGAGCCGCGAAACGAATGGGCAGAAAATTACCTTCACGTATATCCTGATGAAGAAGAAGTTCATCCTCTGCGGGAAAAGGCGGCGCACCTGCCAGTATCCGGTAGAGCATTGCCGCCGCGCTGAATGCGGCGGCATCCATGCCCTCAAGATCGGGATGAACATACCATTCGCCGCCGCTCAGACGGGCCTGCGCTCCTCTGGCATGAACATATCGTATAGCAAGTGTTTGCGGAGCAAAAAAAACAGCGCCCGCCGGATATTTATCGCTGCCGTCTGTGACAATGACCGCGCAGGGCCACAGCGCCGCCTGCTGTCCATTAAGCTGCTGACGCGCCTGTAAACCATCGAGCAACAAACGCGCCTCTATCCATGAAACCAGAGCGGCCAGGGCCTTGTCCTGTTCTTGTTCAAGCAGCAGATCAAGGCGAGCCCCGGCAACAGGCGGCCCCCAGACCACCATTTCTCCGGTATCCTCGCGTTCAATTACACCGCTTGGTTTCCAGATTTCAACAGCGCCATCAGGAAAAACAATCAGGCCCGGCTCGGTGATAAGCTGGGCAAGTTTTGCCTGGGCAAAGGAACGGGCATCAAGGCCCGTACCAAAACCCAGAGCTTGCCTGCCCTCCGCCTGAAAAAGCTCCATCCGCTCCATCCACCGCGCTTGGGTTATTGTCGCGGGGAGTACAAGTAACGGAAATAATCCATATCCGTTGTAAGGGTCTTGTTGAATTTCGGCATGGTGGTACGGTAAGATTCCACCGCCCGCCAGAATTCAAAGAAGCCCCTGTCGAGGTTATAGGCATCGGCGTAAATCCGCGCGGCCGTGGCATCCGCAGTTCCCCGGATCATCTCGGCCTGTTCATAAGCGGAAGAAAGTATGGATCGCTTTTCATTTTCCATACGGCCCAGCCAGCGCGCCCTGCGCGCCTCGCCTTCGGAACGGATGGCCTGAGCTATCTGATTCCGTTCCTTGATCATACGGTCATAGACACTCTTGGTAAGATCATTGGAATACCGTATCTGCCGCGTTACCACATCAATCAGCTCAATTCCGTATTCGGGAACCATGCGCCGTGAACGGGCAAGAATTTCCTCGGCAAGCTGGCGGCGGCCCTTGATAATCGGCTCGTAATCAGCTTCGGACTGTATTGAAGAAATAATACTCCCAGGATCGATGCCTTCCCCCAGTCCTTCAAGAGCGGCGTTATTCGGGCCGCTGTCCAGTAACATATTGGTATTCCGTACCGATTCCCGCAGATAGTTTTCCGCCACAACAGTCCGCACTTCCGAGTCGATAATCTCGGCGAGTTTTGAATACGCCGCATCAACAGTTTGAATAGACTCGTAAAATTTTTGAGGATCGGAAATGCGCCAGCGCGCGGTAACATCCACAAAAATGAACTGTCTTTCACGGGTGGGCATAATCTGTGCCTCACCGTCCCATGCCATGATCCGTTTGGGGTAGCGTACCACTTCATCAATAAAGGGAATTTTTATTTTAAGGCCCGCGCCGGTTTCAACCTTAACCAGCCGCCCCAACTGAACGACAACCGCCTGCTCGCCCTCGTTTACAACATAGAAAGGACCGGCCACGAGGATTCCAATGATTATGACAAGAATAATTATTACTCTTTTTAACAATTTTTTCATTATCGTGATCCTCCCTGAAGATTCATCAGAGGCAGGAAATTCCGTAAATTACGGTCAATAATTACCGTGCCTTCTTCTTCCTTGAATACCTCTTCGACCATTTCGTAATACAACCGCTGCCGGGTAACTTCAGGTGAACGGCGGTATTCGGCATACACCGAATTATACCGGGCGACATCGCCGTTAGCACGGTTCACCCTTTCGGCTGCATAGCCCTGCGCACTTTGGATCAGCCTGTCCCTTTCACCCCCGGCTTTTGGAATCTCTCTGTTGTACTCCTCCATGCCTTCGTTCATCAGCCGTTCCATGTCCTGCATTGCCTTGTTCACGTCCTCAAACGCCTGCTGAACGCCGGCGGGGGGAACAATGTTCTGCAGCCTCACCGCGATCACGTTGATCCCCAGGCCGTAGCCGCGCAATGTCTCGTTCATAAAATCCATTCCCGCTGCTTCAATGGCGCTGCGTTCCGCCCCCATGATGTCCATAATCGCCCGGTCGCCTACGAGCATATTGATGGCGGAACGGGACACATCGCGTATCGTGGCAACCCGCTCGTTCACATTAAAAGTCCATGCCTTGGGATCAACAATCCGGTACTGGATGATCCATTCCACTTCAACGATATTAAGATCGCCTGTCAGCATGGTGGACTCGCCGGTCTGGGCCGCGTATTGAGCCACGGGAAATGACGCCTGATTCGAATAAGTCGGGCTGGACCCGCCTCTGACAGAACGGAAACCGAACTCCTGTGTCTGCACTGTTTTGACGTTTACCGTATAGTTTTTGTCGATACCAAACGGCAGCTTGAATTGCAGGCCCGGTCCCTTCGTGTAGATGTATCTGCCAAAGCGGGTTATCACCGCTTCTTCGGTCTGATCAACGATATAGACGCTGGTTGCCAGCAGGATCACTACAACAATCCCAATGATAATCAGCGTAAGCGCCGCCGGATTCAGGTACTTGTCCAGTTTCGGCGGAGTAAAATATTGCATATAAGCCTCCGGCTATTAGTATAGCAGAAAAATGAAAGGCGGGAAAGAGGCCGGATCATGGTTGAAAATATCGGATTCCAGCGGTATGCTATGATATCTGATATGGCGGAAACTTCTTTTTTCAGTGATATTTCAGGCAGACAATTCAATCCCGACGCGGTGCTGGATATTTCGCAGGGCGGCAGGGTGCTGATAATCAGCGATCTGCACATGGGAACCGGCAGACGGGATGATCTTGCCGCCAACGGAGAAATGCTGTCCGCCATACTGGAGGATTATTATCTGAAACAGGGCTGGTATCTGGCGCTGAACGGGGATATTGAGGAACTCCAGCGTCATTCGCTGGATCGTATACAGGAACGCTGGCCCCGGCTGTTCAGTATCTTTAACCGCTTTGCCGAAACAAACCGCTTGTACAAGCTCATCGGCAACCATGACGAATCCCTTCTGTTCAAAAAATCCTATCCCTATCACCTGTATAATATCATCCGTATTGATACCGGCGCTATTCCCATCTATGTTTATCACGGGCATCAAGGTTCAGATATCTACCGTAAATACAACAAGCTGCTCGGCGCGGGAGTCAGATATATTCTTGCTCCCTTTGGCATTAAAAATATTTCATCCGGTCACAACCCCTACCGGCGTTATCATGTAGAAAAAAAAGCGTACTCGTTTTCACTGGACAACCGCTGCATTTCCATCATCGGGCATACCCACCGCCCTCTCTTTGAATCCCTTGGCCGCTTTGATTACATCAAGTTTGAGATTGAGCGGCTTTGCCGGGATTATCCCGCGTCTTCAGGCGAGGATCGTCAGCGGATAGAAACGGAAGTTTCGGCCCTGCGGCGGGAATTACGCAAGCTCAAACGCAAGGAGCGCCGTGATGTACTGCGGCAGAGTCTCTATGGCGATGAACTGCCGGTTCCCTGCCTGTTTAATTCCGGCTGCGCCATCGGCAAAAAAGGCTTGAACGCCATAGAACTCTCAAACGAGGATATTGCTCTGGTGTATTGGTATGCCAAAGGAGCGGGCAAACGTTTTGTCAGCCGGGGCGGTTACGAGATTGAAAAGCTCAAGGATACTCCATACCGCCGCGTCGTGCTGAACCATAACCATCTGGATTATATTGTAGCGCGGATTCAACTGCTTGGTACTGTAAATAAATAAACTCCCCATTATGATGTATACTAATGGTATGTCAAAACTGAAAATACTGCTGCTGGTTCAACTGTGCGTATTCAATGCCACGGCGCTTTATCCTGCTGATACGGAAACTGATTTCTCAGATGACTTCTCAAAGGGACCCCTGTTCGGCAAAAATATGTATATACCGTTTTTAATACATTATAATTTTCCGTCACTGCCTGCCAAATCAGGAGAGCGTTTCGATTTGCAATATCACTTTTCGTGGTACTATATTCAGGACGCGCATTATGCGCCCAATGATCTGACTCAGTATGAAGGCAGAGTCTCAAGGCGTTATGATCTCGAAAATGTATTGAGAGATTATGAAGGCTGCGTTGGCGAAGTGGGATTTGCGTATCATTTTTTGGAAAACATGCAGGCCGGTATTGATATGCGGATAATAGCCTATTATGGCGGCTTTTTGGATCCGGCGTTTGAATTTTTTCATAATGCTTTTGATTTTATGAACGGAGGACGGGAATTTTTTCTGCAAAATCAGCTATACATCAATATTCCAAACAACAATGGTATCAGGCTGTTTCTTGATAAGCCCGCGGTCTCTTTTGGAGATATTGATGTATGGGGGAAATGGACTTTTTTTGAAAACGCAAATATATCCCTCGCGACTCTTGGCGCGTTCAAGCTGCCAACAGGCCGGCTTGAAACATTGAGCGGTTCCGGTTATCCCGATCTTGGGCTTGGCCTGCTTTCGGACATCAGGGCAACGAGACTGCTGACGCTGTATGCGCAGGCAGGTGTGGTGCTGCCCTTCAATATGAAATCGTATCCCATGTTCAACGGATTGGCAGGGCTGGAAATTCATCCTTGGGAACCCTTTTCGTTTATCATTCAAATGAACATAAAAACTTCTCCCATTTATGACAATACCATTGAATGGACATGGAACCCGTATTTCGGCACATATTTTGCCCAATACTCGCTGCCGCAAACCAACCTGCTGGCAGGTTTTGTCATTAAGCACAAAAGTTTTAGGTGGCAGGTGTATTTTGAAGAAGATACAATAACCAATCAGGGTACTGATTTAACGATTAACGTGATGTTTTCACATAGTCTTTCCCTTAAGAACATGGGTGTTGCGAACTGCTTTAGGCGGTAGGATACCGCTGTTACAGGGCAATCGCTTCAGGCGATTGGTAGGAGTTTTTTCTGCGAAAAAACTCCGAGCTATAAAATCGGCAAGGATGTCGGTTTTATAGCAGTTGCCACAAGCCCCGGTTTTGACTATCATCAAAATATGAAACGCCGTTTAATTACTTCCGCGCTTCCCTATGTGAACAATGTTCCGCATTTGGGGAATCTGATTCCGGTACTGTCCGCAGACGCATTCGCGCGGTTTTGCAGGCTTAAGGGTTACGAGACTCTCTATATTTGCGGTACTGATGAACATGGTACTGCCACGGAAACAAAGGCCGCCGAAGAAGGGGTAACGCCCCGTGAACTCTGCGACCGTTATTACGCAATTCATAATGATATTTACCGCTGGTTCAACGTCGCCTTTGATAAATTCGGGCGTACTTCCACTGCTGTCCATACCGAGGTTACCCAGGGCCTTTTCAAAAAACTGGATGCGGCGGGATTTATCGTTGAACGCGAGATTGAGCAGCTCTACTGTTCAAGCTGTAATCGCTTTCTCGCCGACCGTTATGTCCTGGGCATCTGCCCCCATTGCGGTTCCGCCAATGCCCGTGGGGATCAGTGCGAAGACTGCGGCAAGCTCCTTGATCCCACAGAATTAAAAGAGCCGAAATGCTCAAGCTGCGGCTCAACCCCCAAATTGGAAAAAACGAAACACCTCTATATCGATCTTCCCAAAATAAAAGAGCGCCTTGAGGAATGGGTAAAGAAAACTTCCGCCGATGGTTTCTGGGCGAATAACGCGATCCAGATGACTCAGGCATGGATACGCGATGGTCTGCGGGAGCGGGCCATAACACGGGATTTGAAATGGGGAATCCCCGTACCCAAGCCGGGTTATGAGAAAAAAGTTTTTTACGTATGGTTTGACGCGTGCATAGGCTACATTTCGATAAGCGGAAATCTTGGAGAAGAGCGGGCCGGAACCGTTGGATCCAACGGATTCCAGGGAATCCATAGGTTCCCTGACTGGCATGATTTTGTTGATTACTGGTGGAAGAGTCCAAGCGAGACTGAGCTTTTTCAATTTATCGGCAAGGACAATATTCCCTTCCATACGGTGATCTTCCCCTCAACTCTTTTGGGAAGCGGCGACAGATGGACCATGCTGCACCATATGTCCAGCAATGAGTATCTTAACTATGAAAGCGGCAAGTTTTCCAAGTCCAGGGGCATCGGCGTTTTTGGCAACGATGCGATGGAGACGGGCATTCCCGCGGATGTATGGCGCTTTTACCTTTATTACAACCGCCCGGAAAAGTCAGACGCGCTTTTTACATGGAAGGATTTTCAGGAAAAGGTAAATAGCGAGCTTATCGGCAATCTGGGAAATCTGATAAACCGTACCATGTCGTTTATTACACGGTACTATGACGGAAAGATTCCAAACGGCAAACCGGATTCCGTTTTTTGGGAAACAGCGCAAAAGTTTGAAACGGGCATTGCGGAAAAACTTGAACGCGCCGAACTGCGGGACGCATTCCGGGAAATTTTTGAACTGTCCTCGTACGCGAATAAATATTTTCAGGATGCCGAACCCTGGCGCTTGCGCAACGATGATCCGCCAAAAGCCGGAGCGGTGATCCGCGATCTGGCCCATATTGTGCGTGACTTTGCGGTTTTAGTCGAACCGTATATGCCGCAGGCAGCGGCGAAAATAGCGTCCTTCTTTGGTTTGGAATCAGAAAAACTCGGCTGGAATGACATTGGCAGGGCAGATGGAATTGCGGCTGACGCAGTGATACACAGCGAAGTGCTTTTTGCCAAACTTGAGGATGAACTGGTTGATACCCTGCGGAAACGGTATTCAGGCAGTCAGCAAGAGCGTCTGTCCCAGCAGGAACAAAAAGAAGAAACCAAAACGCCGTTTGCCGCAACGCTTGATCTGCGAGTCGCTAAAATCGAAAAAATTGAGCGCCATCCAAAAGCGGACAAGTTATACGTCATCGGTCTTGAAGTTGGAGAAGGGATCAGCGGAACCCGCGAAGAACGGACTATTGTTTCCGGCCTCGTAGGTTTTTATACTGAGGAACAATTGCTTGGCAAACGTATTATCGTTGCTTATAACCTGAAGTCGGCGAAACTGCGGGGCATTGAATCAAGGGGAATGCTGCTTGCCGCCGGGGACAAGAATGGAACTGGCCCTGACGGACAGCCTGCCGAGCGCGTCGAGGTGATTGACGCGGGAGACACTCCAACCGGAACAAGACTTTTGCCGGAAGGCGAAGCCCTGCTGGAAACTCCGGTGGAAATCGACATCGACACCTTTTTCTCGTATCCCATAAACGTAAAAGATTTTGCCGTGCAATCTCAGGGGAAATATCTCTGCCTTGCCGGAAAACCGGCCCGTACCAGTATCATCAGTGAAGGCGAGGTTCATTGACACATACAGAATTTATCCAGCATATCACAAGCGCCGATCTTGCGGTTTGCGAAAACGCCGATTCGTTTTTGCAGTCAACGATGTGGGGAACATTCAAATCCCGCTTCGGCTGGAAGGCTTACGCTTTTCTGATAAACTGGGCCGGCTACGGAGAGCGTCCGCTGCTGGCGCTTTCCCGCAGGCTCGCGCCGGGCCTTTCTTTTGTATACATCCCCTGGGGGCCGGAACTGCCCGCTGATTTTCCCGCAGGTAACGAGCCGCGCTCGCAGGCCCTGATAGAACTTGCCCGAAAACTGCGGCAATTCCTTCCGCGAAATACCGCCTTTATCCGCTTTGATCCGCCCTGGTTCAATATAGAGACCAGTCCCCGATCCCCATTCAAACGCGCCGCCGCTGACATTCAGCCGCCGGACACTGTACTCATTGATTTGAGTACATCTGCCAATGATATTCTCGCCGCCATGAAATCAAAATGGCGTTATAACATCGGCCTTGCCGAAAAGCAGGGCGTTACTGTCAGCCAGCCCGATGAACAGGGCATCGAGATTTTTTACACGCTCCTTTCAGAAACCGCCAGGCGGGACGGCATCGCCATTCACAGCATTGATTATTACCGGACACTTTTTGAAATATGCCGGGGCGCTGACCTGCGCCTGTATACCGCCCGTCACGAAGGCGATACGCTGGCAGCCATAGTAGTTCTCTGCCGGGGAACGCAGGCCACCTACCTCTACGGCGCTTCTTCAAACATCAAGCGCAATCTGATGGCCCCCTACGCCCTGCAATGGAAGGCCATGCAGGACGCAAAGGCTTGCGGCTGTGTGTTATACGATCTCTTTGGCATACCTCCC